>JAVFAP010000525.1:0-3491 GCA_034002445.1 bacterium
GGCGAGGCGTTTGAAAACTATCCATATCATATTGGCTTGGTTCACCGGTTGGGGAATGTTGACCGTGTGGATCCCCATAAGCCGGGCTATAAGAAAGCGCCGCTGGGTCAGCCCACCCCGATCCCTAGCGTCAATTGGGTCAACATGCACGGCGAGAACAACCAGGATGGACTGAACGCGTACACTCTATCCTCTCTCCAGCAGAAATACCGGATCGCGATATGGGAGCATGTAGAGAAAATCAAGAAAATACCGGGGCATGAAGAAATTTTTCTGCTTGATACCGCCTCGCAACTCGGGGTGCGTATGTCACGGATTCTGGAAGGGCAGTATAAACTTACTCTGGCCGACACGATGACCTACAAAGTCTTTGAGGATGTGATTGGGATCAGCGGGGCCTGGACCACGATGCTCTACGAAGGCAAACGGGTGCCTCCCGATCAACGGCCTTTGTGGCAGATCCCCTACCGTTCGTTGTTGCCGAAGAAGACGCAAAACTTGCTGGTGGCTGGCCGTTGCTTCTGTTTTGAGACCGCGCTGGTGGAAGATGCACGAATCATTGGGACTTGCGTGATCACGGGGCATGGCGCGGGCGCGGCGGCGGCGCTGGCGGCCCAGGAGAATACCGCGGTGGCCGAGGTGGATATCGCCCGGTTGCAGACACTGCTTAAAGAACAAAACGTCTACCTGGGCTGATGCACCGATCGCGGATGATCCGTTGGGGAGCCTGCCTCGTGGCGGCGGGGCTGGTGCTCCCGCTGCCCTGGGGGGCCGCGCAAGGGGCTTTTTTATGGGCCAGCCCTTTGTTGCTGGCGACCGCTTGGCTTGCGGCGTTCCACGTGGTTGCATGGCAAGTGCTGGGGCTTGCCGTGGGCGGCATGAGTTGGATCAAGCCGCGCTGGTTTTGCCGTTTTCTTTGCCCCACCGGGGCGCTTTGCGACGCGGCCGCCGCTTGCGGGCGGCCCCTTCGTCCCCTGGCTACAATCCCTGCCCTGCAAAAGACCCTCTGTCTGGCCGGGCTGATCCTGGCCATCTTGGGCCTGCCCCTGCTTGCCCTGCTGGACCCCCTCAATTTGTTTTCGGCGTTTTTTGATCTCTGGCAACCGATCCCGGCCGAGGCCCAGTGGTTCAAGGCCTCTCTGCTCTTATTGGTTGTATGTAGTAATTTGATTCTGCCCCATGCGTGGTGCCAGCGCGTTTGCCCCTTGGGGGGGCTGCAGGACTCCTTGACCGATGCCCGTGCGTGGTTGCAGCGGCCCCCATCGGAGCGTGTCCCGTTTATGTCGAGCCGTCGGGCGGCCCTCACCGCGCTGGTGGCGGCTGGAGGCGGGGTTTGGCTGCGGCCGGAGGAGGCTGTGGCGAATGGCACTTTGCGGCCGCCGGGAGCGCGGCCCGGAGCCGCATTTCAGCGTCTCTGCGCCCGGTGCGGCAATTGTGTTAAAAGTTGCCCCACCCGCATTATTCAATCCTCAGGGATCGATGGTCCGATCTGGGACTGGCTGACACCCCAGATCTGTTTTGTGGATTCGTATTGCCTGCCTGAATGCAATCGCTGTGGAGCCGTATGCCCCAGCGGCGCGATTGCGCCGTTTACTCCAGAGCAAAAATCCAGTCTGGTTCTCGGTACGGCGGTTATCGATCTAGAGCGGTGCTTGCTGACCGAAGGGCGGGAGTGCGACCGCTGCAAGGCGGCCTGCCCCTATGATGCGGTCGCGATCGTTTTGCCTGCCGACGCGTTTTTTTCTATCCCACAAATCAGCCCGACGCGTTGTGTCGGCTGCGGGGCTTGTGCCATCCTGTGCCCTGTTCTGGTGATTACCATCGCGCCATTGCACCCCGAACACCCCAGTATCCCCAGAGAATGAGAGGATTTTCCCAAGAGAGCCACCTGATGGAATCCCAGCGTGGATCTCGTTGGCTGCGCTCAGGATTGGCTGGGAGGAGCGTAGCCGGTGAAGAGGCGGCGGAGGAATTGGCCCAACCCCCGAGTATTCTTGTCTTTTTTGTCGATCTGCATGATGGTTGCGGCGATTCGGCGAATGGCCTGCGCGGCCAAGGTGTTGGGTGAACTGAGGATAAAGGGTTTCTGAAAGCGGACCGCCTTGAGGACCGCTGGGTCGCGGGGGATGGAGCCGATATTGTGGAACGTGGTGTTGAGCATCTGCCGGCAGATTTGCAAGAGTAATTTCAGCACTTCGACCGCTTCGGCGTTGTTGTGCACCATGTTGATCAACACCCCGATCTCCTTATGGGGGTCGTACTTGATGATGGTTTTGATCAAGGCATAGGCGTCCGTGTAGGCGGTCGGTTCAGGAGTGGTGACGACAATGGTCTGATCCGCCGCCATCAAAAACTGGATGACGTTGGGGTGGATGCCGGCCGCAGTATCCACGATGAGGACATCGGGAGCGGGGTGGAAGGTGGCGAACGCGTCGAATACCCGTTCCATCTTCTCGGCAGGGATGTTGGCGAGTTCTTCTACTCCCGATCCACCGGGGATGATGGAGATGCCGCGGGGGCCTTGAATCATGATGTCCTGCAAGGTTTTTTCGCCGCTGAGCAGGTGCGATAGATTGAAGCGGGGGGTAATTCCCATAAGCACATCGAGGTTGGCCAGGGATAGATCCGCATCCAGCAGCATCACTCGTTTGTTCATTTCCGCGATTGCCAGGCCCAGGTTGCAGGCAATGTTGGATTTTCCCACCCCACCCTTGCCGCCGGTGATGGCGATGACTTGGGTGTGGCTTTCCATGGGGAAGCGGCGCGTGGTAAAGAGGGCGTCGATGGTCTCGGTATGGGGGGCCGCTGGCGGCTCGGCTGGGGACGGTTCTGGCGCGGGGCTGGCAATACGGGCTGGGACCGGGTCGGCCTCTAAGGTTTCGGACGCTTCAGGGCGTGCTGGTTTGGGTTTCAGGAACAAGGATGGGGAGCCTGAGTCCGGGAACCCGGATTGAGTCCCAAATAACTCTGGATTTACATTGATTCCGCGATCGGTGGAGATCTTGTCTCGCTGGGGTCGTTCTTGTGGATCGTCCACAGGATTATTCTCTGCTAACGGCGATGGTGATGGTGAACTTTGGGGTGTCACCGGAGCCTCTGGGATTTGTAGGGCCTTTGGGGGATCTACAACGGGTTGGGCAGTGGGAGAGACCGTTGGGGGGGGCAGAACTGTTTGAACCGCCGGGCGGGGCGCAGGAGTCTCTTGGGGCGCTGGGGCTTTTGGGGAGGCCGACAGTGTTTCTGTTTGCGGTTGGGTTTGTCGGGGCGCAGAGCCTGGATCGACTTCTTTCTCGCTACGAGTTGGGAGCGGTGATGACACTGTTGCAGGGGAGGCAGGCGCGGTGGAAGATTGCGCGAGTTCCTCGGCGAGGGTGTCTAGTGTGGCGAGCGCGGCGTCGTCTGGCGTGTCCGGGCTGGTTTCGCGGGCCGCGAGTTGACGGAGTTTTTCAGCCTGATCAGGAATGTGTTTCATCGTTCGTTTCCATGCTGCG
>JAVFAP010000526.1:0-3479 GCA_034002445.1 bacterium
GGCTTGGTTTTCTAATAGGGTGCGGATGGTTTCGATCGGCACCTGGGGATATTTGACCAAACTCATCAGCGCGATCCAATAGCGCAAGTAGGGATCGTTCTGCGGGTAGATGGCGCAGTTGGCTCCCTCCACTTCCACCAGTTCGGCAAGGCGGGGATTGTCTTCCGCTTTCTTCGCGATGTTGTAGTTGCGGTAAAAGATGATGGGCCACACGTTCAGCCCGTAGGGGCGGGGAATTTGCAGCAGAATCTCCAGGCTGTTACGCAGGTCTTCCTCGGTCTCCAGCGGGATTCCGATCAGCATGTCGTACACGCAGTAGATATCCAAATCTTGCAGAGTCTGGGCGGCCTTCATGATGCGGTCCTGGTTCAGACGGCGGTCGTAGACCTCATTCATCACCCGGTCCGAGCCGCTCTGAATCCCCATCTTGACATACATCAGGCCGATTTCCTTCAGCCGGGCCAAGATCACCTCATCGCAGATTTCCGGATAGGTATAGACCCAGAAGGGCAAATCGATCTCCCGCTTGTAGGCGTCGGCAAACTCATCGATCCATTTGCGGTCAAACGTAAACACGTCGTCGTAGAATAAAATCTGATCGGTGTTGGGGCGATACTTTTTATAGGCTTTCAGCTCCTCGATCACATTCTCCACCGTGCGGCGACGCAGGTACTTGCCTTTCCCCTTCAACAGCTCATGGGTCAACCCGTGAATGCAATACGAGCATCGGTAGGGGCAGCCCCGGGAGGTCATGATGACATACCAACTTTGCAGCGGTGACTTTTCGGGGATCACACCCACTCGCATGGTGTTTTGATCGATATGATAAATGTGCGAATAATCGACATCGGGGAAGGGAAGGGTATCCAAGTCCTGGATCAGTGGACGGACTTCATTTTTATATATTTGCCCGTCCTTTTTCACCCAGAGATTTTGGATATTCGTCAGTTCGCGCTTGCCTTCCAGCGCGTCCGTCAGTTCCAACGCCGCATACTCACCCTCGCTGATACAAATGATATCGGCGTGTTCGATGGACCACTCCCGGTTGACGGTGGTATCCACTCCACCCCAGACGATGGGGGTGTTGGTCACTTCCCGTATTTTCTGTGTCAGGTAGACCGCCAGACCGGATGAGAAGGACATAAAAGAAAAGCCAATCCATAACGGGTCGGTTTGGCGGATAAAATCCAGGAGCGCGTCGGTCTCGGCCTTGCTGGAATAAAAATGCACCAGGTGGTCTTCGGGATGGGCTTTCTCGGCTGGTGTGTCATAGGCGGCCAGGCAATGTTTGAACAACACCAGAGAGGTCTCATGCCCCGCCTGACGCAAAACCGAGGAAATGTAGCGTGGCCCCAGACAAAATTCGTCGTATAAACTGATTAATACCACTCGTGCCATGGTTTATTTTCCAATTCGCTTTGGTTTTATCCTGCTCTGTACAGGATACGAGCCCACCTTCTTTGGCTGAAGCCCCCCAACGCCTTGAAATCGATTTGCAAATAATTTCCTTGCTATAGTAGGCTGGCCGCAGAGGATTGAAAATGGAATCGGCCCTGCGCTCCCTGTTGTTTCGGCATGAAAAGTCAGGCGGGGATTTGCTTTCAACACAAGATTTCATTCTCTCTGTGCCACCAACTGGAATCATTCCACAAACCGATGATAGAATGATAAAACGCCGAATGAGAATCCGATTTGGGCTTCTGATCGGCATGGGGCTTGGTCCCCACCATTTTCGATTTGGAAGGGGATTTGATTGATGAATATTCAGGACGCGTTGGATTATGGAACCCGGACTCTGGTAGCGGAGCATGTCGAGTCCCCCCGCTTATCGACCGAGGTTCTGTTAGCCCACGCAACCGGACTCAGCCGTGCGCAGGTTCTAGCCAGCCGTGAGGAACTTGCTCCCCCGGTCGAGAGTCAGTTCCTGGATTTAATTTCGCGGCGGGCGCGGCATGAGCCGGTCCCTTACCTCACCGGGGAGGTGGAATTTTTCTCCATTCCTCTCCATATTACCCCTGGCGTCTTGATCCCACGGCCGGAAACCGAAACATTGGTTGAAGCGGCTCTGGCTATTGCCCGGGATTTGCCTGATTCACCCAAAATTTATGACCTCTGCACCGGCTCTGGCAACATCATCCTCGCGCTGGCCATGCACTTGGAGGATGGCGAGTTCTGGGCCTCCGACGTGTCTGGTCTCGCCATCCAACTGGCGGCCAAAAATATCCGCCGGTATCGGCTGGAGAACCGTATTCGGTTGCGCGAGGGGCCCTTGTTCAACCCAATCCGCGCGGAACTGGTGCGGAATTTCGACCTGATTGTTAGCAACCCCCCCTATGTAAAAAGTGGGGACATGAATAAACTGTCCCCGCAGGTCAAGGATTATGAGCCGCGCTTGGCCCTCGATGGCGGCCGCGAAGGGATGAATTTTTACCAGAGCATCCTGGATCATGCCGCTCCGCTGCTCAAGCCGGGCGGGTATATTCTGTTGGAGGCGGATCCAACTTTAATGGCCCCCATTCAGGCGGCGGTGCAGCGCAAACGCGTGTTTACCGAGTTTTCTATCCTACAGGATGCCGCAGGCAAGGATCGTGTTTGCCAGTTCCGACTGCGCGTCCAAGGAATCTGACCATGTCCCATTTTTTCTTTTCTGGCTTTGCGATTTTGGGTATTTGTTGCGCTTTTTTGCTAGCGGGGGCTGGCTGTGCCTCCTCTCCCTATGAAAATTTCAACCGTGGGGTAGAGCAGGGCCAGGATGCGGATTCCGCCACCAAGGCCTATGGGCGAGCATTGGAGAACGATCCCCACGACGCCGAAGCATGGAACCAGATGGGGATTCTGGCCTTTGAGCAAAGCGAATGGGAAAAAGCAGAAGCCTGCTTTCGCGAGGCGCATCAACTGGATCGCCTGCATCCCGCATACCCGCGGAACCTGGCCATGGTGACCGCTGCAACCCAGAATCTGACGGAGGCGGAGAACTGGATCGAACTTGCCCTCTCCCTCGCCCCCGCAGATATCGATAGTTTGTTAACCCAAGCCAAGATCAAAATTCTGCAAAACGATCCAAATCCCGCCCGTGAAATATTGCAGCAAGTCCTTCAGAAAGAACCCGGCCAAGAAGAAGCCCTGCGCCTCTTGGCGATCTTGCCCTCTCTTTCGAGTACTCAGTGAGAAATTCCGAAAATTTGTTCTCCTCTCGGCGCTTTATGTGTAATATTATTTTTCTTTTTTATTACTTTCTTTGGTTAGTTTGCAAAATTTAAGAGGAATTTTTGTGTTTTTAATTTGGTTTATGGGATAATCGCTTATATACTCTTATTATCAGATTCGCCGGATCTGATTCATTTTTTTCACCATTGGGGGCGTTGGTATGGGTTCTCGAGGTGCATCGCCGATGGTAGGTGTTCATGGTTCTTGATTCTAATTTGATTCTCAACTTTACCTATCTTGCTGTTCTCGTTCTGGTGTCGGGAATCATTGAT
>JAVFAP010000527.1:0-3476 GCA_034002445.1 bacterium
CCCTGGACGCGATCGTCAAACGCTCCAACCGCTTTTATGCCCCCTTCACCCGCAGGGAAGCCCTGCGCCGGGCTGAGTCGTGGATGCTGGATCATATCAGCCGGGGAGGCGGCTTGGGCGCGGTTTTTCCCTCCATGCAAAACACGATCATGGCACTGCATGCGCTGGGGTATCAGCATGACAACCCCATTTTCGTCAATGCCTACCAGGAATTGATGAATTTAAAGATCGAAAATGAGAAAACCCTCTGGTTTCAGCCCTGTCTCTCGCCGGTTTGGGATACCGCGATGGTTGCGGCCGCCCTGGAGCGCTCGGATATGGAACCCGATCACCCTGTTTTGCAAAAGAGCACGGAATGGCTGGTCAATCAGGAAATTCAGTTCAAGGGAGACTGGCAGATCAAGAATCCCTACGGCCCCACCAGCGGCTGGGCGTTCGAGTACAGCAACGATTTTTATCCCGATACCGACGACACCGCCATGGTTCTAATGGCTCTGCACGGCGCGGTCATTCCCGATGACAAACGCCGCCAAGCCAGCCTGAAGCGGGGGCTGGAATGGCTCCTTTCCATGCAGTGCTCCGACGGCGGCTGGGGTGCCTTCGATGTGGATAACAACAAGGAACTCTTCAATCTCATTCCCTTTGCCGATCACAACGCCCTTCTTGACCCCAGTACCGCCGACTTGACCGGCCGCATTCTGGAATGCCTGGCCCAATTGGGATATGACAAATCATTTTCTCCCGCCTCACGGGCCATCAAATTTTTACTGAGCCAACAGGAGCCGGATGGCACCTGGTATGGCCGCTGGGGTGTCAACTATATTTATGGCACCAGCCAGGTGGTGACCGGCTTGACCGCAATCGGGGTTAGCCCCTCCGATCCCGCCATTCAGCGCGCGGTGGATTGGTTCCTCCATCACCAGTTAGAAGATGGCGGCTGGGGCGAGACCTGTATTACCTATAGCGACGCGTCCAAAAAAGGGACAGGCCCCTCGACTCCCTCCCAAACCGCTTGGGCCCTCATGGGTCTCATGAATGGCGGCGCGGTTCGGCATTCCGCCGTGCAGCGCGGCATCCAGCATCTGCTGGATACCCAGAAGCCCGACGGCACCTGGGATGAGGAAGAATTCACAGGGACCGGCTTCCCCAAGGTCTACTACCTGCACTATACCGGCTACCGCAATTATTTCCCCCTGATGGCCCTGGGCAAGTACCGGAAGTTGACGCAGGACTCAGAACCGGCTGCCTGAACCAGCATTCCGGCAACCATCCCAGCAAAGAGTCCACCCCGCAGGCATGCGTCTTTTCCATCAACTCCGGTATACTGTCAGGATTGGCGGAATGGATTTTCCCCCAATCCATACTTCAAATCCGGAGTAACACGGTGCGTTTTCCTTTCACTTTATATAAAGTCATGGTTTCCCACATGCTCAAACAGACGCGGGCGGGAAACCAGCATTTCCCGTTCGTCCTGATGCTGGAGCCCACCCTCAAATGCAACCTGGATTGCATCGGCTGCGGCCGCATCGCCGAGTATAAGCGCGAGCACATGCCGGATCTCACCCTGCAGCAATGCCTGGATGGGGTGGAAGAATGCGGGGCGCCAATCGTGTCCGTCTGCGGCGGAGAGCCCTTGGTCTACCCGCCGGTGGTGGATCTGGTCGCCGAACTGATCCGCCGCAAGAAGTATGTCTACCTCTGCACCAACGCCCTGCTGCTCGACCGCTACTGGGACCGCATCCCTCCCAGCCCCTGGATGGCACTGAGCATCCACCTGGATGGACTCGAAAAAGGCCATGACTGGGCGGTGGACCGGCCGGGGACCTTCAAAAAAGTCAGTGCCACCCTCGACGAAGCCATCCGCCGGGGCTACCGCGTGGTGATCAATACCACCGTCTACAACGGCAGCAACCCCGAAGAAATCTTGGAATTGCTGGAATACCTGCATCAGAAAAAAGTGCATGGCATGCTGCTTTCGGCCGCCTATCCCCAGGAAGGGGAGAAAGGCAACGCCTCGCTGAACACCGAGCAGATGAAAGACATCTTTTCGGCGATCTTCGAACAAAACGGCACCCTCAAAAAATATAAATTTAATAATTCACCCATGTACATTGATTTTCTGCTGGGCAAACGGGAATTGGAGTGCACCCCCTGGGGAAGCCCCAACCTGACTCCCAAAGGCTGGAAGGGCCCCTGCTATGTGCTTACCGATGGATACTACAAAACCTACCAGGAACTCATCGAAAAAACCGACTGGGACCACCTCGGCCCGGGCAAGGATCCCCGCTGCCAGCACTGCAAGATCCACTCCGGCTTCGAACCCACCATTGCCCGCGGCAAGGGCTGCACGATGAAGGATCACCTGCGCATGATCCAATGGAATCTGCTGTAATCCAGGCGATGAAATGAGAGGCAGGCGGTCTTGCCATTCTGCTTGCCTCCAGGCTTATCCCTGATTACACTTTCGCCATCAATAACAGATCGAGGGGGTACGAATGGGGGCTTGGTTGCCTTGGTGGGGACGATTGGGTTTGCAACGGCTGGCTGTGGCCTTGCCAGGAACGATATGGCTATGGAAAGCGTATCTGCGGCGAAAGTACCAAGCCACGCTGGACGAGCAAACCGTCCAGTCCGCCCTGCATCAAATTATACTCTGCAAGGATTTTGGCTTACCCCTGCAGGGCCAGCGGGTGATGGAAATTGGCTCTGGCTGGAAGCCGGTGATCCCCCTCATCCTGCGCATGGCGGGGGCGGATCCGATCCTGATGACCGATGTCTCGCGAACGATGGACTTGGCGATGATTCATACCGCCCTGGCCCAGGTCCGCGCCAAGGCTGAGGCCGTGCGGAACCAGCTGCAAGACCTGGGCTTGAGCCTCTCCGCTCTCCAAACCGGCCCATTCCCGACGATGGATGCCGCCTTGGAGGCTCTGCATCTCGAATATTGGATTGGTGCCATCCCTGCCGAGCCCGTGCAGGGAATAGTCTCGCACAATGTGTTGGAGCATATCCCCGAATCCCTCTTGCCCACCCTGTTCCATTCTTGGTATTCCGCCCTCCAGCCCGGCGGCTGGATGATCCACTTCATCGACCACTCAGACCACTTACAACACACCAACCAGCACCTCAGCCCCTTGCATTTTTTACGGTTTAAAGATTCCACCTGGCGTTTTTGGTCCCAGGGTCCCTTTCATCAAAACCGGTTGCGGTGGCAAGAATACCGTCCCCTGTTTGAAACCGCGGGTTTTCAAATTCTGGCTTGGCAAAAAGAGGCGTACGCCGGCACGATCGAAACGGTTCAAACCCTTCCCCTAAGCACGCGCTACCGCGCGATGGCGCCAGAGGATCTGGCGGTGCTCAAAAGCCGGGTAGTCCTCAAAAAGCCGTAGAATTTCAATCCCCCACGGGCTGGGGTTTCTCCACTCCCTCGTCAACCAGGGCTCCGCAACATGAAGAGTTCGGATCGGGGCTGTTGT
>JAVFAP010000528.1:0-3475 GCA_034002445.1 bacterium
CTCTCAAACCCGCCCTCGCGGATCTAATCGCGGCACTGCGTAAGGAGAAATAACCCGATGAATCCCCACCCCGCCTCCGCATGCGTGCGCCGCCTATCCCCGGGGAAGACCCCACACATCCCGGACAAAATTTCGTTTTCGTGAAATAATTGCATTGATCTATGATATATATTCCCAAAGGGAAGCCCGACTCTATGGATAAGGATAAAAAATTATGCGTCCCCCCCATCAACATACCGTTGTGTTCTCATTGGTTTTACTTTTGCTCTGCTCGATGACCGCCCTGGCGGCGGACCCCATCCTTTTCACCCAAAAAGCCCTGGATCGAGGAGAGTTTTGGTTCTTTCCGGTCACGGGCTACGCGTCTCCCGATGGCGAAACGGGGCTCTTTTTAACCGAACAAACCATGCAGGAAGGGTATCAGCTCGCCTTGCAGCCTGGCGAGGCCTCGCTGATCGTCGCCAAAACCCCGGCGGCTGTGCCCCAGCCCGCGGTCATCACCCTGGAATACGCCGTGCTGCAAGGGCAGGCGACGGTGGCGGTGGCGGCGTTAAACGCGGCCGACGCCATCCCCGATGGGCAGGTGGGGTACTCCCAATTCACAGCCCAGGCGGGTGGCCCCAGGCAGCGGCTGCATGTGATCTATTCCGCCCCTAGCGGGATGGTTCTGCCCGCCGCCCAGGTCTCCCTGAACGAAGCAGCCAGCGGGCCGGCGGTGGTGGTGCTGTATTCCCTCTCCATCCATGAGTTCCGTCCGCAAAACCCAGCCGCCGTGCCCCTCCAGCCCGCGGGAACCTTTGAATCCCCGGAAGAGGGCTTCCTGCGCAATGTCAACCAGGATACCGGCGAAGTGCGGTTTCTTGCCTCCCAGGATGTGGCATTGCAAACCCCAGGTCAGGGAGCGGCTGCCAATGTGGGGGTAACGGTCCACAACAGCACACCCTTTAATAGCGATACACTGCTGCTGGCCTCGGTGGATGTGGCCCGCGTGGCCGCGGCCGATGGCATGACCGGACTAGTCATGACCAACGGCGCGTGGCACACCGTGGTTTTTGTCGATAACACCACCCTCGCCACCGAATGGCAGACGCTGACCATCGGCGGCTCGTACATCCCCTCCGACGCGCCGGTGTACCTCTTCGCCCAGAACGGCGGCGGGATGGAAGGCTCGCAAATCAAGGTGGATAACCTGGTTCTGCAACAACTGGATTCCACATCCATCCTCAACCTGCCCGCCGATCAACCCGTTAAAATCCCGGAATCGCTGGCCGTCTCCATGATGCTGCCCACCAAACTGTTTACAGGCAGCCAGAGTTCCTTTTCCCTCACCTCGATGGACGAAAACCAGTCCCCCGTCTCCCTGCCCTACCAGGTTTTCTTGAGCCAATCCGGAAGCAAAACCCTCGTGAGTGAAGGGGTGACCGATGCGCAAGGCTTCGCAAACCAAACCTTCACGATGCCCCCTCTGAATCCGGGGACCTGGAAGATCGAAGTGCGCAGTTTTGGCGAAATGCTGGTCTCGGGTCAGACGGTGGTGCAGAACGGCGGCGTCCTGCTGATCGAGACCGATAAACCCATCTACAAACCGGGTCAAACCATGCAGGGCCGGGTGATTTATGCCAACAACACCCTGGCGCCCCTGCAAGGCGATGTGGAACTCTCCATCTCCGACGCCAAGGGGATCAAAATTCACAAAGCGGTATTGCACACCAACGAGTTCGGCGTCGCGCCCTTCACCCTGCCACTGGCGAACGAACTGAATTTCGGAATATGGAAAATCATGGCAAAAATCGGCACCACCATCCAGACCGAGCGGGATATCGAGGTCGATAAATACGTCCTGCCCGCCTTCGATGTCCAGGTGGCGTTACCCAAATCCTGGTGCTTGAGCGATGAACGCATCACCGGCGTGGTGGATAGCAAGTTCTTCTTCGGCAAACCCGTGCAGGGCCAGGTGACGATCAAAGCGCTGAAATATGTCAGCACCTGGGAATCCTTCGCCACGGTTACGGGCCGCTTGGAAGAGGGCCGCTTTGCCTTTGATCTGCCGGCCGCCGGGTATGTCGCGGGGACCCCCGGGGCGGAAGGCGCGGGGACGGTTCAGTTGAAAGTCACCGTGACCGATGATACCGGCCACGAAGAATCGACGGATCAGCTGGTAACCATCGTTTCGTCCGGCCTGCAACTCAAACTGATCCCCGAATCCCCCGCCCTCAAGCCTGGGCTGGAACAGGAACTGCTGATTGTCTCTCAATCCCCCGAAGGAACCCCCTTGGATGCCGCCCTGCAAGTGGAACTCTCGTTCATGGCATCGGATGGCTCCGAACTCAGCCGGATCGATCAAAAAGTGCAAACCCAAAACGGCCTGGTTCTCTTTCCCTTCACCGTGCCTGAAAAAACACAAATGGCGATCGCCGTCGCCCGGGGATCCCTGGATGGGAAAGCGGAAGAAGAAAGCCTGGTTCTCAACGCCGTCTATTCACCCGGCGCCCATTTCATCCACCTGCGCCAGAAGAATGAAGGCATTTTGGCGGTGGGGACCAACGCCCATTTCGATGTTTTCTCTACCAGCGCGGGCACGGTCTATTATGATGTATTCGCCAATGGCCGCACCCTGTTTTCCAAAGCCATCGATGGCAACCTGATCTCCTTCACCGTCACACCGGAAATGAGCCCCAAGGCCAAACTGGTGGCGTATAAAATCCAGCCCAATAACGAAGTCTCGGTGGATGTGCTGCCGTTTGAAGTGGAACTGCAAACCCCTGCCGATTTGCAGGTGACCTTCAGCGCGGAAGAAGTAAAACCCGGCGATCCGGTCTCCCTCAACATCCATAGTGAAGGCGAAGCCATGGTGGGGCTCTCGATCGTGGATGAATCGGTGTTCGCCTTGGCGAAGGGGCGCTTGAACCTGCGCAACGTGTTTGCCGAGTTAGAAAAAATCTTCATGGAGCCCCAGGTCGAGACCCATCCCTCCCCAGACGAGTGGTATCCGAGAGTTGATATCAACGCCAAGGGCGCGGCGGATCTGCTGGAAGACCACAATCTGCAAATCCTGACTACTCGCACCCTCCAGGTACCCAAAGCCCAGGAGAGCGACCCCTGGGTCTTCTGGGGACGGCTGCCCAATAAGTTCATGCCCTTGTTCCCCGTCCCGGTGGGTGCGGAAGACGCCCTAAATGACCGAGGAGGAGAGCAGGCCTACCAGGAACCCGACCGGGTGCGCAGTTTCTTCCCCGAAACCTGGCTGTGGCTGCCGGATCTCAAGACCAATGCCCTGGGCCGCGCAAGTTTGGATTTAACCGCACCGGACAGTATCACCACCTGGAAACTGCACGCTCTCAGCACCTCGCCCCAAGGGATTGGCATTACCGAAAATTCCCTGCGGGTTTTCCAGGACTTCTTTGCTGATCCCGATCTGCCCTATGCCGTCATTCGAGGCGACCACTTCCCGCTGCGGGTGCGCTTGTTCAATTAT
>JAVFAP010000529.1:0-3466 GCA_034002445.1 bacterium
TGGGGCCTGGACAGGGAGAAGGGAACCGAGGCCGTGGTGGCTGGCGCATGGGTCAGTAACCCCTCTCCTTCCTCACCAAGAACACAAACAAGAATGGGCCCGAACAACGGGCCCATTCTTTTTTGATCGGTTTGTAGAAATTTCACGGCCAAATTTTAACTCCCCATTGGGTGATATGATGGCGAAGACCTTCATGTTCAATCGAGGGCGCGTGGTGCAGGTCGAACTGGTAAGGCAGGGGAAGTTCATCCAAGGCATGGTGGATGCGTCCCAATTCGCATTCGGTCATGTCCCCATAGAGAACTAAGTCGATATCAGAATTGGGGCGTTGTGTCCCCATCGCCCTGGAGCCAAATATCCGCACCTCCGTGATCATTGGATACAACGCCAAGGTGGAACGGATTAGGGATAATTCCTCTTCGGCTAATCCAAACTTCATGGTTGGGTGGTTTGCTCGTTCAGAAATCCCGCCAATTGATCCAAGACAGGAAGATAGCGGTGCAAGATAGCATCCAGCGCGGCTTCGAAGCGTTTCTTTTCGTATAAATGAGCCATCGTATTCCGATGATCCAGCATATCGATCCACACTTGTCCTTCTTGGATGATTCCAGCGCCATAGGCTTCCTTGATGACGTGGCGTGGGGTGACCACCGGCGTGATCTCCACCCCGTTGTATTCCAGAAAATCTTTCATGGTTTTCCAGGCCAATTCAAATGTAAACGCAAAGCGCTGGATCAGGCCTTCTTTTTCCAGATCAGAGAACGCGTCCACCGGTTTTTCTCTCCCTTCGCGCAGCAGGGAGAGGGCGCGCTCGTAATTCTCGTATCGTTGCCGCCAGCGCGCCTCGTTCATGCCGGTCCTTTCCCCGTAAGCCCGAGTTCTAGGGCATGGGGCCGCAGGGCATCGATGAGCATCTGAATGTGGTCGCCCAGTTCAATCTCCAGCAGGGTGATCCCCGCCTGGATTTCATCCCGATCCACCTTGGCGGCAAAACTTTTATCCTTTAATTTTTTCTTGACGCTTTTGGGATTGAGGCTGTCGATGCCATCAGGGCGGACCAGGCAGCAGGCGACGATAAAACCGGTCAGTTCATCGCAGGCCAGCAGGGCTTTGTCCATCAGGGTTTCGTAGGCCTGCTTCCAGTGGGTGTAGTGGGCGGACACGGCGTGGGCGATCTCTGCTTCACCCTGTTCTTCTAACCAGGCGACGGTTTTTTGAGGATGGGTTTCGGGCCATTGTTCATAGTCCGCGTCGTGCAGGAGTCCGGCAATCCCCCAGCGTTCCACCTCGGTCTCGCTTGCCCCATGGCGCCGTGCCGCCGCCCGCATCGCGATTTCCACCGAGCGGGCATGGATCCGCAACGCGTTGCTTGGGGTCCATTCCCGTAATTTTTCCCATGCTTGTTCCCTCGAGATGGTCATGTGGGGTGCCTCCTTCGCCTTATCAAGCGTTTTGCATTTGGGCCGCTTTCAGAGTATTGCTCAGCAGCATGGCGATGGTCATGGGACCAGGCCCGCCGGGGGAGGGGCTGAGATACCCTGCGACTTGCAGGGCTTCGTCTTTCTCCACATCGCCGCATTGTTTCCACTTGCCGTCGATCTCTTCAAAACTGATTCCGACATCGATCACTGCCGCCCCGGGTTTGATCCAACTGCCCTTCACCATCTTTTTCTGTCCGGTCGCGGCGATTAGGATATCCGCGCTCCGGCACACGCCGGGCAAATCTTGAGTACGTGAATGGCAAACCGTTACCGTGGCATGTTCCTTCAGAAGCAGCTGAATCATGGGTTTGCCCACAATGTTACTGCGACCCACGATTACGGCATTCTGGCCTTTGAGGGGAATGCCCGCGCGCTTCAATATCTCGATGACGCCCAGGGGGGTGCAGGGAACCAGGCAATCCTGGCCGATGGAGAGCCGCCCCACATTGATGGGGTGGAATCCATCCACATCTTTCAATGGATTGACCCGCTCCAGCACGGTGAGGGCGTCGATCTGCTTGGGGACCGGCAATTGCACCAGAATGCCGTGGACGCTCGGATCGGCATTCAGCTGATCGATTAATTGTAATAGTTCATCCTGGGTGGTTTCGGCAGGGAGGCGATGGTGGATGGATTGCATTCCCACTTCTTCACAGGCTTTGATTTTATTGCGTACATAGACCTGCGATGCGGGGTCTTCTCCAACCAGAATCACGGCGAGGCCGGGCTGGATGCCCGTCGTTTGGATGAATTGGGCAACAGCCTCGGTCAGTTCGTTACGAATGGTCTCTGCCAGCGCTTTCCCATCTAAGATTTGAGCGGTCATTGTGTGTCCCTTCCAAGGAATGATTGAGTGCGTTGGTATTTTATCATGATTCAGGCAAGAATAAATCGAAATGGCGGCATGGATTTACCGGCCGATTTGAATGCGGGACGCGGCGATTACGATGAGGACCGCGACACCCGCCGCCCCGATAAATAAGACCTCATGGCCCATGGCCGCCCACAAACTGCCAGCGAAGAAGGGGATGGTCATGGAGGCGATGTGGTTGACCGATACCCCCGCCGCCAGGCAGGAGGATAACTCACTGCGGTGTTCGATGGTTTTGGCTAAATAGGAAGTTCGTGCGATATCGATGAAGAAAAGGGTTTGATCCAGCACATAGCAGCCCAAGGCCAGTGGCAGGCACAGCCAGGCGATCGGGACATGGTTGGCGAACGCGTAGCCCAGGCAGACAAAAATCAGCAGGGAGCCATCGGCCATCAAGACCAAGCGTTCTCCAAAGCGGTCAATCAGCCAGCCGGCGGTGGGGCGGGTGAATAGTGCCAAGCCATGGCCGACCACGGTCAGGATGGCGAAGGTTTCAATCCCTTGATCAAAAACCTGAATGAGAACCCAGGGACCAAAAGTTAAAAAAATCTGTTTGCGGGCGCCGAACAAGAATTCTAAAACATAGTAGAGATTGTAGCGTTTGTGGAACAGCAACTGAAATGACAGGCGACTTTTGACCGGATCGCGGGGAAGGGTGGCGAAAACCAGCCCCGCCAGAAGGTTCGTCCCCGCGGAACAGCAGAACATGATGTAATAACTGACATCCAGATGGGCCAGCCAACGCGTGAGCAAGCCGCCGAAGATGATCCCCAGCACTTCGAAACTGCCGATGGTGCCCAGCAGTTTCCCCCGGTTCTGTTCACCCCCACCGGCTAAAATCAAGGCGGATTTGATGGGGAAATAGAGGTGATCGCCGATGGACCACAGCATGAGGAATAAGACCATCCAGAGGTAGGAATCGCCCCAGGATACCATCAGAAACTGGCCGAGTGCGGCGACCAATGCCGCCAGGGCGGCTTTCCACTTATCCCCGATGAAAAACAAACTGCCCGCGATGAACACGCTGAGAAACCCAGGCAGTTCTCGGGGGTACTCCAACCGGCCCCGCGCTTGCGCGGTCAGGTGGTAGGTGTCATGCAAGATATTGTTGATG
>JAVFAP010000530.1:0-3460 GCA_034002445.1 bacterium
GGCGGGGTATTTTATGGCGGTCGCCGATCCACAGAGTGGCGCTGTGGTGAAAGTGGACGCCTTTGACCTGAATCAGGATTTCGATGAATTGACCCAGATGGTAAAAGACCCGGCGATCGAGAATTACCGCATGCGCGAATTTCTGGAACAGATTCCCGAAGGCTACCTGGTGATGGTCGCGATTTCCGATAACGCGTCCAACATGCTGCTGGATGAGACCTTTTTGGCGCTGCGGTCCATCGGGGCGCGTCTGGATGTACGCAAACAATTTCGCTTGGCGCACTTGATCATCGGCCGCAAGGGCGCGCCGCTGGGCTCGGCATTGGAATTGATCGATCGGGAAGAAGCCTTTGTGCTGGATACCGGTTCGCTTTATCGGCAGCATGGCGCGCGGCCCACCCCGGACGGGCAAATCCATACGCCCTGGACCCACATGCGGACCTGGTACAATCTGCTGGCACGTTATGGCGAGACGGCCTATACTCCGCTGCCCATCCCCCAGAGCGATACCTATGGACGGGAGTATCCGGGGTTTATCCTGCCTACTGCGATCCTTGTCTATTCCGCCCCGAAAAAGAAGGGGATTATTGAGCGGGATTTTGCCTCGATTTGGATCAACGGGCGCGAGGTGGGGCAAAACCGGCGGGGCTACAATGTGGTGGTTCTTCATCCGCAAACCGGAGAAGTGATTGCATCGGAAGTTTTCGATATGACGACGGATTGGAATCCGCTCTCGGGTGAAGTGAAGAATCCGCCGCCGGAAAACACCCGGATGCGGGATTTGATCGAATCGGTGCCGGAAGGCTGGATTATCCTGGGGGCGATTCGCGATGAGGCGATCGACCTCTTGCAGCCCGAAGCGGTGCAGGCGCTCCGTAGTTTGGGTTCAACCCTCACCGTCAGCGCGGATCCAGATCAGCGAAAGCGGTATTCACATGCCTTTCTGGCGGTGAAGGGAAAATCGTATTGTATTGAGTCGTATGGGCAGGATCGGGACGCCATTCTGTTTAGCCGGTTGGAAGGCGAACCCAACTTGGAGAGCAGCCAATTGCTGGGGCAGGGGGAAACGTCGGGAGTGAGCCACCCGATGGAGGAACTGGAGGATCGTTCCACCCCCATGGGGCAGAATGCCGCGATCTCGGTGCAGGATGAGGGGCCCAACCGCTTTTCGGTCAATATGCTTTTTCCCCAGGCGGGGCATCTGTTTGTCAACGAGGTATTTTATCCGGGCTGGCGGGTGTCTATCGATGGCCAGCCCCAAGCGATTTTGCGTACCAACTACTATTTCAGAGGAACACCCATCCCAGCGGGATTGCACAAGGTGGAATGGGTTTACGCGCCGCCGCTGTTTCGTTATGGCTGCTTTGTCACGGTTTTTTCCCTCTTGGTATTCGTGGTGGCCTATGGGCGCGTGCGACGTGCGGAGCGGCAAAGCCAAGCCGCGGCAGGCGTGGTGAGGTAGCGCCTGGATCAGGCACCGCTTTTATGATTCTGTTGAGCCTGGTAATACTCGGGCAAGTCGGTGGAGACGGGCACCGTTGGCACCTCTTCCTGGGGCCAGGTCATGCCGCGGCGGAAGGTGTGCTTCAGTTCCAGAGGAACCAGCAGGCGGTCTTTTTTGTAGATAAAATCATCGCGGCTGGTGCTGGCGGCTTCCCAATTGGGGCCCAGGACAATGGCGTCTTCCGGGCAGGCTTCCTCACAAAAGCCACAGAAGATACAGCGCAGCATATCGATCTGGTAATAGGAGGCATAGCGCTCGCCGTGGGAGACTTGATTCTGGGGCGTATTTTCCTTGGCTTCCAAAAAAATGGCGTTGGAGGGGCATACCACCGCGCACAGGCCGCACCCCACACACCGCTCCTTGCCATCCTCGTGCCGCTGCAAACGGTGAATGCCCCGGAAACGGACCGATTGGTGCCTCTTGACGTTGGGATAGTTGAATGTGACCGGCTTACGAAACAGGTGACGCAATGTGGTGAGAAAGCCGATGGCGATGGCCTTGGCGACAGCCCAGGCCCGGTTCCAGCCCAGCTGCCGTACTTGTTTGCTGGAAAGGCGGACCGGGACGCTTTTTTGATGACCTTTATGGGTTAAGGGGAGAAAGATGCTCTCGCTCATAAGAAGCCTCTTTGCTATTTTTTTCTCTATTGTACCGAGCTTTCCCAGCCTGGCAATGTAACCCGAGGGGGGGATGGAACCCAATGCGGTTTTGACAGGCTATCAGGGCTCTTTTATCGTGGTTCCGCCCTGTCCGGTTTTCTCCATGATTGGGCCGGGATTCCACGGATTTTTCGGGGATTCCGGCTCTTCAGCCCTGGAAATCGGGATTTTGGATTATGATATAGATACCTTTGTAACTTGCCGGGTGCCTTCGTTTCCACTTTTGGATTGAAGAAAACAAGGGTAGAGTAAGAAGCAGAGCAACCCACAGAATACACGAAGATAGGACGTAAGAAATTGGTTCGGGCTAGCGATCCGGAACACTTTATCGTTGTTACATTCAATCATCGGACCCTTTCACTGAAAGACCTGCACCGGTATATAATTCCCTCCGAGGCGTTCGCGGAATTTCTGGCCTCCCTGATCGAACATCCCGCGATTGAAGAAGTGGTGGGATTAAGTACGTGTAATCGGATCGAATTTTATGCGTCGGTCCATTCGGTGAAGGATGCCGCGCACGCGATTGTGTATCCCTTGGCCCGCCGTTTTGGAGAGTCGCTGGAAGAACTGGGCCCCAATCTGGATGTGATCGTCGACGCGGAAGGGGTTGAGCACCTGTTTCGGCTGGTGGCGGGATTGGAATCCATGGTCTTGGGGGATGCCCAAATTCTGGGGCAAGTGAAACAGGCTTATAAAGAAGCGCGGAAACGCGGTTATACCCAAAAGATATTTAACCTGCTTTTTCAAAAAGCCTTTGCCAATGCCAAGCGGGTCCGGACCGAGACCGGCTTGGGGGCTGGGCGGGTTTCGGTCAGCGCGATCGCGGTGGAGCAAGCACTGGCTCATTTTGGCTCGTTGCAGGCGATTGCGGTTACGGTTATTGGGGCAGGCAAGATGGGGCGCCTGGCAGTCAAATATCTGCGGGATGCGGGGGTGAAGGATTTACGTATCCTTAACCGGAGTTTGGAGCGTAGCCAGGAATTGGCGGAAGAAACAGGATTTACCGCCTATCCCTTCGAGCAAATGGAGGCTTGCCTGTGCGAGTCGCAGTTGATTATCAGCGGCACCGCCGCGTCCGAACATGTGATTACCCAGGCCATGATGGAGCGGATTGGGGAAGAAAGCCCGGCTAGCCGCTTGCTGATCGATATTGCCGTGCCACCGGACATCGATCCCCGTGTGAGCGAGTTGCCCGGCGTGGTCCTGGCAGATATGGAAGATTTACGGGAGCAGGCCCATCAGTATGAAGCGCAGCGGGCGCAAGCCATCAAATTAGCGGAAGAAATCACCGGGGAAG
>JAVFAP010000531.1:0-3458 GCA_034002445.1 bacterium
TTCCTTGCGGACGATGAAGAGGGGCAGCGGTTTGCCCATCAGGTGGCTGAAGCAGGCGACCGCACCGACGATAGGGTCGGCTCCCAGAGTCGGGCCCCCGATGGCATCCACCCCTTTGTCCTTGATCTGATCCCAGATCAGGCGGCAGATGCAAAACAGCCCTTCAGGGTCTGAACTGGTTTTCTTTCCATTGATATAATAGGTGGAGGTCAGGCCGGATGCCAATACAAAGGGTTTGTCCGGCGGTGCCAGCAGTAATGATTTTTCTTTGATAATATGGCCCAGCCGGGCGCGGGTTTTATCGATGGTCTGTTGAAACAGGAGGTCAAGACTCATGGAATGCGGTTCCTTTATGAAATGGGCTTGGTTTTGAATCAGGTCTCTCTTACGGCAATCCCTTCCGCCAGCGCAAAAACCACTCCATCCCCAGGAAAAAAACGAGGATCAGTGCGGCCCACCATTTTTCCCCTAAAAAGATGGTGCGTTCTTCCAGAATGGTTTTGGATGTATTCGGGATGGAATCCCGCAATTGGTTCCACGCCTGATAATTGGCATATTCCCCCCCACTCCGTTCAGCGAGGGAGCGCAGGCTGTTGACATTCTGCTGCAATTCGTTCATTTCCTTGGCGTTGGCTTCCACCCGCACTGTGGCGGTTACCTCCGTGTTGGGATGCGCGATCTGGTAATCCCCCGCTTCCACCGGGATATAGCGGGTTTCGAAGCGGTTCGGTCCCAACTCGGAAGGATTCAACCACAAGGTTTCCGACCGCGAGGGTGTGGTGATGACCACCGGGATTCCGCTGACCGTGGCGTTCCCGATATCCGCCTTGGCGGTATACGTGATCTGCATGGGCTGATACATCTCATAAAGAAACCCATCCGTGGTCAGCCGGCCTTCATCCTGTTGCAATTGCGGTCGGCATTGGTACAGAACCGCCAGCCAGAAGGGCGCCAGTACCGGCTCGCTGTGCTGCATGTCCCATCGCCAGAACGAGGGGCTGGCGACCGAGACAATCCGGCCCAGCCCAAACCGGTCCAGTTTGACCAGATCAATCCCACCCGCGCTGCTGGTGCGGCCTGTGAGCAGGGCTGTCCCGCCCGTGACGGCCGCTGTGGGAAGATAAAGCGGCGAAAGCGGCGGCAGCCGTTCGATTTGAGACGAATCCCAGGCCGCCAGCAATCTAGAGGGGGTGGCGGGATCGATCAGCACCGTTTGCGAGCGGGCGGAATGGGCCAGCGAAAGGGGCGGCGGCAGAATGGATTGCAGGCCTTGTGGCACCGCGCTATTCACTTCTCCCGGCAAAAACAGCACCGCGCCACCATTTTCTATAAAAGTCCGCAGCCGCCGCGAAAACTCTTCCTGCTGAGGGGAAAACGCAAAATGATAGAGGACGATCAAAGAAACCTGGCTGAGTGAATCGCTGAGCTCCGCCAACGTTCGCGGTCGAACCTCCGGCGATGCGCCCGGTTCTGAGGAAGTTTGCTTTTCAACCCATACCCGGTCCCCTAATGGAAAAAGCGCTTCGCCCTGGTTCAAATAGGCCCGGATATCCAGAAACGCTTGATCTTCAAATACACGCTTCAAAAATTTAAAATCCCACCCCGGGGCGGAGGTCAGCATTAAGATTTGATCTTGATTTTTCCGGATGCGGATGCCCTTGTCGATCCGGTTGTTTTCCGCGAACAATTCCCCCCCTTGGACGGGGATTTCCGCTGTGAACATATAATCCCCCTCCGGCAGAGGCGGCAGGACGAACGGCAGCACGTGGGTGCGTTGCTCCGGATCGAAGGGGATCGGCTGGCTTTCAGAGAACACCACCTTCCCCTCTCTGTCTTGCCCTTGCACCTGGAGCGAAACCGGCGTGGTGGGCAGGGGACCGTGGGTATCGATCCGAGCCACCAATTGCAGCGTTTCGTTCTCTCGCGCGGTCGCGGGCAATTGAACCTGATGCAGTTTCAGATCGAACATCGGCTGAGTGGTTCCCAAGCCAAAGGTATAGATACGTCGGTCCGCATAAATCGAACTGGATGAAGCGACCGGGGCCGCGGCCAGGCTGGCAGGGTCGCTACCCTGGTTCCACGCGCCATCGCTGAAGAGCAGGAGATAGGCGGAATCATCGGGGTCGCGGTGTTCATCAAACGATGCGATCACGCTGCCGATGTCCGTAAAGCCAAACGCCGCCGTGACGGCGCGGGGAAGGGAAGAGATCCAACTCGCCTCCGTGGGAGAATGGCGACTGGACTCAGAAAACAGAAGATACCGGGTTTCAAACCCTTTCTGCCGCCAGTACGGCCCCAGGTTCTTCTGAATCTGCTGCAGAACCGAATCCATCCGAGATGCTGTGTTCTTGGTTTCCATCGGATGGATGGGGTACGCCATGCTTTGGGTATCATCGATGGCGATATACAGCGTGGGGTAGTGGGTGATCTGGGCTTTCTCTTGCAGCAGGGGCCGGGTGAGCAAGTACAGCATGGCGAATAAAAAAATCAGGCGTAACGTCAGCAGCGAGGCGCGGATTCCTGCCGAAATGGGCGCGTCGAGGCATTTGTAAGAATAAAAATAAAGCCCCATACCAAGAACTAGCAGGAAGAAGATGGGCAACGGAACGGTCCTTTCTCTTTCGGTTTGATTCCCCAAATCTTAGCCCGGAGGGCGGATGAATGGGAGAGTTAGGCTAGAATTATTGCGGGCTTTCTCAATAAAATGGATACCTGTCCGTTTTAGTCATTGAGGATTGATGAGCGATATGATACCGGAAGATCAAGGCGCGTTGTTTCTCCTGTATCGCGACAAGGGCGATGTCTCGTCCTTTGAGCGGTTGATGGACTATTTTGCCAAACCGCTTTTCTCCTACCTGGTCCGGTATCTGCGCAACCGGTATGAAGCCGAGGATGCGTTGCAGGAGGTTTGGCTGAAGGTGATACGGCAAAAGCACACCTACCAGGAACAAGGCAGTTTTTCCGCCTGGATTTACCGCATCGCCCACAATCACTGCTTGGATCTCTTTCGCAAAAAAGCGTGCCGTACCGATGACCGCGAAATTGTGGAAGATGAAGAGGGGGGAGCGGTATTGGATCGCCTGCCCGGCTCCTTCTCTACCCCCTTTGAGACGATGGTTGAAAATGAAATCATCTCCCAGTTAGAAGCCGAAATCGCTCTTCTTCCCGATCTGATCCGCGAAGTCTATATTCTTCGGGCGGTCCAAGGGGTCCCGTTCAAAGAAATCGCGGATATTCAAAAAGCCCCGATCGGAACAGTCCTTTCGAGGATGCATCAGGCCGTCCAACGGCTGAAACCCGTGGTTGGCGATCTCCTCGATTCTACCGCGGAGACCGCGGGATGAAGAGTATTTCCTTGGGCTGGATTGACATCGAAAATGGAACCAATGCCAAAGTCTCTCTTTGGCAGGAGGTTAAAACATGAGCGTCACTACTCTCTTTCGGATGAAACCAGAGCC
>JAVFAP010000532.1:0-3446 GCA_034002445.1 bacterium
GGAAAAATAAGGTATCGAGAAGGGCAGGGTGGTCAAGACAACTTGACTACCAACTGCACCTCGCCCTTGGTGATCCGCAGTTCCTCGGCAATTTTTTCGTAGGACCAGCCTTTTTGATAGAGTTCAAGGATGGTTTCCCTGTTTTTGTGAATAACTGGGTTTTGATTGGGGGTGAGGGGAACCACTCGGCTGATGGGGCGTGAGGGCGTCGGTACCGCGACGGCGTTTTCTTGCAGGGCCAGGGTGGTTTGATGGGTTTCTTCTTGTTTCTTTTCTAATTCTTCCACCTTGTGGTACAGTGCCTGCACTTTGTCATCCAGCCGCATGGAGATGGTCTGGATCGCTTCCGCTTGCAGTTTCATCTTGAGTACTTGGGAATCCGAGTAGGATTCCATATTTTGAACCAGTTCGATCATCGCCCGCTGGATTTGCTTCAGCTCCTGGGGGGTGATGGATTGGGTATCGGATTGGAGATAATGGATATCCTTTTGCAAATCCTGGACCGCCCGGCGGAGGGATTGCATCCAAACCATCAAGCAAAGGATGATGATTGCTAAAAGGATGTCGATCAGGCTCATTCCGATTACTTCGATTCTGGTTGAATTAGAGAACGCCATGTATCCGGTAAACGATGCATATCCAGGATGTGAAAACCGCGACGGATTATCAAAGAGCGTAAGGTACCTTAGAAAAAAAGAAAGACTCTTTCAACCCCTGCTCTGTCAAATGCCAAACAATTTGATGGAATCCTGTTTTACGCCTGAATATCCAGAAAGCGGCCGTGTATGCCATCGTTCGGCCTAGTTTTTTCCTTGCTTTCCTCCCCTGCTGGGGCGGTGCGGCGACGAGACGCCGCTTGCTGTTTGGCGCCCCGGTCTTCGTCTTCTTCCCGGATTGGATCTTTTTTCTCTTGTTCTTCGGTTTCTTGAACGGTTGTTAACTCGGTGTTGCGGTTTTTGTCAAAATCGTTTTGTACATACTGGGGTGTCGATTGTGCCGAATGGCTTTGCACCTGCTGCCATTGCTGCATGATGGGCATGTTCGCCAATGGGTTTTGAAAGTCGGCCAGGCTCATGGGTTTGCCTCCCCTGATCGATTGGATTAAACGGCCAAATCTTGCTGCCAGACCTGCAGTTTCGCCCGCAAACGCAACATCGCTTTGGTGTGTAATTGGCAGGCTCTGGATTCGGTAACCCCCAAGACCTCACCGATTTCGCGTAAGGTCAATTCATCGTTATAATACATCACTACAACCAAGCGTTCCTTTTCGGGAAGCGATTCGATGGCCTGGGTTAAACGCTCGATCATCTCCTCTTGGTGCAATGTGTCCCGCGGATCATCGATGCTGCGGGATGGTGTCACATCCCCGCGGGTTGTTGTATTATCATCCGAGATGCGCAATACCTCATCCAGGGAGAGCAAGGCGCATCGGCTGGCATGGTTCATCAATAACTGCAATTCACTTTGTTCGATCCCCAGTTTTTCGGATAACTCCGATTCATTGACCGGCCGGTTCAGTTCTCCCTCCAGGGACAGGAAGGCGTTTTGCAGCCGGTTGACCTGTTGCCGCAGGGAACGGGGTATCCAGTCCACCGCCCGCAATTCATCGATGATCGAGCCTTTGATGCGCGGGATGGCGTAGGTGATGAATTTGATCTCCCGGGATGGGTCGAAGCCATCGATGGCGGTGAGCAATCCGATGACACCGCACGAATAGAGATCGTCGTAATCCAGTACCTCGCTTTCAATATGCGAGACGGCCAGCATTCGGTTTATCACATATTTTACAACATGAATATACTTCTCCGCCAGTTTTTCGCGGATTTCGTACGAATGAGTTTTCCCATACTCGATCCAGAGTATTTTTTCTTCCTCATCCGAAATTTTTTCTTTGGCCATGTTGTAATAGCGCATGAATTTACTTCACTTCGCGAACAAACTGGTGTTTCTTGGCTGTTTTGACAGGTCTTGAACTCCCTCGGCAAGGAGAATCTTACATCTCTTCCTCATCGCTTGCCGCAGGCTGGGCTTCGATACGCACGGTGGAAATCCCGTTTTCCATCAAGGTCTGAATCAGGCGTTCGGTCAATACCGCTCCTTCGCGAACCAAGAGCGCTCCATCTGGAGTGTAAACGGACCCAAGAACTTTCATCCCAGGAGTCAGTTCGGTTATATCGACATCCAGGGGAATCTTTTCTGATTCCTGACTGGGTTCCGAATCGCTGGTTAGTTTTTTCTCCTCGTGATACGAGCGGAGAAGCGGGGTTTCGACGATCCGCCCATAGATTCTGCCCCATATATAACCCAAGATTCCAAAACCGAGCAAGCCCAAGACCGCATTCCGGAAAATGATATATGGGGCGAATCCCTGGCTCAGAATGGTGGCGGTGGTAACCAATAGAAACCCCGTCACGGTGGTTAAGGCAAAAATCTGTTGCTGGATCTGGGCGATATCCCGTAAAACCTTGTTTTTGTCCATCATCCACTCGCAGGTTCCGATTCCTTCCAGATCATTGTATCCCTCTCCCCTGTGAGGGGCTTTGGTTCAATGCAGTAGGTGGAGGAGGGGGATCCGATCCATCTGATCCACGAATGCTGATTCTCCTGGCTGCATTCCTCCGTCGCGCCTACCCCGTTGATGTTCAAAGTATAACTTTATTCCCCAAAATTGCCATACTTCTCCCCCCTGGAACCAAGACCGAATCCCAGGGGAGAAGGCAAAAACCTGGAGAGAAGCCGGAAATAGGATTTCCCATTCCCAATCGGGGGAGAGAGGTGTTAGGGAAATGGCCTTATGCGTTGATGTCAGATTTCTGTCCGGGGAATGATATCCTGAATCCGGCCTTGATGGCGTTGGATTTCCTGGACCGCGTCCGGGCGACTGAGTCCGCAAAAATGCATGACCAAGGCGGTTTTGACATTGCCGTGGGCGCGGTCAAGCAATGCCTCGATTTCATCCGGGGGCAAATGGGTCAGGGTGGAAAGAATTCGGCGGGCGCGAGCTTCCAGCTTATTGCATGTCGCGGTGAGATCTACCATCAGGTTTCGGTACACTTTCCCGATGCGAATCATGGCGGCGGTGGTCAGCATGTTGAGCACCATTTTTGTTGCGGTGCCTGCCTTGAGTCGGGTGGATCCGGCGATGGTCTCCGGACCGACCAACAGGGTGATGATCACATCGGCCAGGTTGGGATCATAATGGGTGCTGCAGGTGATGAAGATGGTTTTGGCGCCCCGGCGTTTGGCCTCATTCAAGGCGCCGATGACAAAGGGAGTGGTGCTGGAGGCGGCGATGCCAGTGACAACATCGTGCGGCCCCACTTCCGCTTCTTGGATACGGAGGGCGCCGGTGTGGGGGTCATCCTCCGCTTTCTCAATCGAGCGGCGCAACGCGTCCCATCCCCCGGCGATGATGCCTTGCACCATCTCGGGGGGCGAACCAAAGG
>JAVFAP010000533.1:0-3444 GCA_034002445.1 bacterium
TGGGTTTTGGCTTCATTGGTTTCAACTCCTCCGCCCTCTATTCTACACTAATTTCCGGCGAAGAATTGTCTCACTCTATATTGGCACAGAGGGCCAGGGCATGCCAAGACTGGGGCGAAGGCAACGCAACCATCCAACCCATCATGCTCGCACTGACGACCAAACCCAAACCGTAGAGATGCAGCGGATGCAAGAACTCCTCTTGGTCTCGTTTCCATAAACGGTAGAGAACACCCAGAGCAGCCGAAGTGCATAAGTATCCGATGCCGGAAAGAACCCCAACGCCGCCGATGCTCCAGATTCGATACCCCCCTCCGATCAATACAACGAGCGCGGCGGAAACGGGCCCTCCCAAAATACCTGCGATGCAGGCAATGAAAGTTCGTCCATCGATGATAATCCCTTCGGCGAAAACGAATGGATTCATCATCCCTGCAATCGTGATCAAGCCTAACAAGATTCCCGATGCAACGGGGTAGGCTTTCGTATCAGGTTTCCAGCGCCGCAAGATGACAGAATAGCACATGCTCAAAGCGAGCAGTAATGAAATATTATTGATGAGGGATAAAATCATAATGGAGTAACTCGCCGTCCTCGGATCAAAACTTTCTGAATTGTAATGACTTACGAAATCCAAGGCTTAAAAAAAGGGCCCCATTTCGGTATCACATGGTTTCACAAAAACAATGTGATACCATTTAGAAAATGAGGCCCTGGTTTTATATTGTACCAAAGACTACCGCTTTTCAAAGCGAGAGTATTGTCAATCGCTGGGTATATTTGACCTACCTGGACTCGGCAGGCTTGATCCACCCATTTCGAAATGAGACTGGTTGTTCGGGCGGGTGGAAACGGAGGATTGGAATGGAAAAAGACCGAGGGGACCGAAGACGGATAGAACCCAAATTTCGATTCTAGCACGAAAATCTTTGAGTCGGTTCTCTTGGCCTGACTGACCCCTTACGCCTCGCGTCGCTTTTGGAGATACCTCGATCCGGTGATCGCAATCCTGAATGCTTGGTCTTTCCGGTGATCCAGCGCAACCGCCAGCGGTATTTGAAACATCTCCCCCCTATCCACTCACGTTTGCATACCCCAGGATGTCTTGCATTGAAAGGATTTGGATGGTGTTGGTACTAAATTGTTTGGGGCGGTATTCGCCGGAGACGAAGAGGATCAGGTCATCCTCCCGCAAATACCCCTTGTTGTAGAGGTCCATGCCCGCGGTTACGGTGGGGATGGAATCGGGGAGGGATTCGGTATACACCGGGCAGACCCCAAAGTAGAGATGCAGGGTGCGGCAGGTATGCCGTTCCCCGGTCAGCGCCAGGATGGGTTGCTGCAAGCGCAGGCGTGAAATCAGTTTGGCGGTGCGGCCTCCCCGCGTGACCGACACGATCTTGGTGACCGGCGCGGTGCGGCAGAGGGACCGGACCGATTCACAGATGGCAGCCTCGACACTGGGATCGGAACTGGGCTGGTTGATATCGACATGCGGTTCGGTGGTTTCGGCGATTCGGCTCATCATGGCCACGGCACCACTGGGATACTGGCCGATGGAGGTCTCGGCTGAGAGCATCACCACATCCGATCCATCCAGGATGGCGTTGGCCACATCCGAGATTTCCGCCCGGGTCGGCCGGGGATTGGTGATCATCGATTGCAGCATCTGGGTCGCGGTGATCACCAGTTTTTCCTTGGCACCGCAGGTCTTGATTAGTTGTTTCTGGACCATCGGCACGGTGGCGGGAGGCAATTCCACCCCCATATCCCCCCGAGCGACCATAATGCCATCGGCCTGGTCCAGAATTTCGGCGAAATTATCGATCCCCTGTTGATTTTCGATCTTGGCGATGATTTTGACATTGGGGTTGGTGAGGTGGGCGCGGCAGGCCAGAATATCATCCTTGCCACGGGTGAACGATAAGGCGATGTAGTCGATATCCATCTCACAAGCAAAGGCCAGAAAACAGCGGTCTTTATCGGTCAGCGGGTCCAATGGGAGGATCTTCCCGGGGAAATTCACTGCCCGACCGCTCACCAATTCGCCCCCGTTCAAAAAGCGGAACAGGATGGTGTCTTCGGTTTTCTCTTCAATCACCGCGTCGAATCCGCCATCATCGATAATGGCGGGGTCGCCCGGCATCAGCTGGGCATGGATGGGGGCATCGAGGTAAAATTTCTGGGCGGGCTGAAACCCCACGCGAAGCGCCTCGCCGGGATGGAGTTGGAGGGTCCGTTCCATCCGCAGACGGACCTTGGGTCCTTGGGTATCCATAACGATGGGGATGTCGGCGACTTGACGAACGGTGTGGATCAGCTGGCGGTACTGGTCAAAATCGCCATGACTGGTATTGATCCGGGCCGCGTTCATGCCATTTTGGATCAAGAGACGGATGGCGTCCGCGGATTGCGTTGCGGGGCCGATCGTGCATAGAATTTTTGTCTTTTTCATTTTTTACCTCGATGGGCTTGCCCTCGCCTAGAGTACGGAAAGCGCGAGTAAAAGGGCTGTATACGTTACACAAGAGAATAATGTGGAAACCATGATGATGGAACCGGTCAACACCACATCCCCCCGCATTTGATCCGACATGATATAGGACGCGGCAGCGGTCGGCGAAGCGGCAAGCAGGAGGCCGATGGCCAGATCGATGCCCTGCACGCCCAAGGCGCGAAGGATGCCATACGTCAGCAAAGGCATGAGAACCAGTTTGATCGTGCAGGCTAGCAGGACGCGGACGGTATCGCCACGGATTTTCTCTATCGAAAATCCGGCGCCAATCGCAAGGAGGGCGAGGGGCAAAGTCATGCCGGTGAGGATATCCAGACTGCGTTGCAGGATGGTGGGCATGGGGATCGAAGCCAGGCTCCACGCAACGCCCAACACCGAGGCCAGCAAGAGCGGATTCAATCCAATCTGGCGGATCCAGTAGCGAATCCCCAAATGATGATCCGCCTTATGCGGCCAGGCCAGGGCGAAGACGGAAAGTACATTGAGCAGGGGGACTAGAAAGCCAATAACCAGGCTGCCCCGGGTCAGACCTTCTTCGCCGTAGGCATAGTAGATAACCGCCAGCCCCATATAGGCCAAATTTCCCCGAAAGGCGGCCTGGCAGAAAGCACCCTTGACCGCGGACGGGTAGCGATACACCACCCCATGCACGTACGAGTGCAGAAAACCCAGCAGCGTTCCCAGGATGCACCCCAGGATCAAGGGGGGATTGAACGCGGTAAAAAAATCGGCGGTGCCAATCTTAAAAAATAACAGCGCGGGCAAGCAAACAAGAAACACCAGACGGTTGGCAAACGCCAGGAAATGGTCATCGATCACGGCAAGACGCTTCAAGCCGAATCCCAACAGGATTATGGTGAACACCGGGATCACAATTTCGAGCACATGAACGAACAGCATGGTTTTGATCTCCAGAGGCGAGGCCGGGG
>JAVFAP010000534.1:0-3421 GCA_034002445.1 bacterium
AGGCAATTCCACTTTAATTTCGAAACAGAATTGTCTCATTCCTATTGACACGTTCCGGGCCCGCTGTCGATGCCCTCTTGGATCAATCGACGCAGAGCATCGATTTCTTTCGGGCCTCTCTTCCATTTGGATTGCTGATCCAACTGTTTTTCTTCGATCCTTTTCTTGTCCATCATCCTATTCCTTCACCACAAAAGCAACAATCTCCAAGCCCGGTAACTCGATGGGGATTGCTTGGGGTTTATCTACTGAGGTAAATTGTTGTTCCCCCTTCCATTGTTGGATCTGGATTGGGTTCTTGCTGAAGCCATAGCGTTCCGGAGTCCAGTCCCAGGTAAACTGAATGGGTGAATCGCTGCTGTTTGCGAAGAGGAACACGATGCTGCCGTCATCCGCTTTCCAAGTGCCGCGTTGGAGGGCTGAATCGGTAATGGGCCACTTCTGGCCCGACCAGGCCCAGTCGGCGGTCACATCGGGGATATTACCAGAGACTGCCGGGGGATGCATCATCTCACCCCGGGATAGATAGGGCAGCAGATCGTGGCGGATATGGGCGGCTTTGCGCATGAACGCGGCAGTCTCCTTCTGCTCCAGGATGGAGGGGGCCAACCATCCCAGTTGTTCGCCAAACACCAGGGATTGGGCAATCTTCATCCGGTGCGCCAGCTGGTCCTCGCCACTGTAAGAGCGGGAAAAAAGTTGAATCGCGCCTCCATAGACGGCGGCAAAAAGGGGGATCTGGTTCTGATATTGAAAGTGCCAGGTCAGGAACCCGTCAAAACAATGCAAGTAGGGTTCGGCATTGCATTCTGTCGTAATCATTTTTTCGGGATTCAATGCCTCCATTTTCCGCTGCAATTCCGTGATCATGGGCCAGTAGCCATCCACTGTCCACCAATGGCCGCCGTTGAGGGGATGCCCGTGGGAGGCGTCGTAGCACAAGCGGGGACTGGCGGCGGCGACCTGGTCGATGTAGACGCCATCCACGTTATACTCTGGCCCCAGCAGGCGCAGGACGATTTCCTGCACCTTGTCTTGCCATACTTTTGTAGTGGGGCACATGGGGACCAATTTTTGTTTGGAGCCATATTCTTCCACATAGTACTGGCCGCTGGCGTCCTTGGTGGTGGCAGGCAGAGCAATGGATTGGAAATCAACGGTATCGCTGTCCCAAAGTCTGCCATTGATATAGGGCATCACCCGCACTCCGGCTTCTTGCAAACGCTTCACCCCCTCCGCGAAATTCTCTTTCGCGGGGAAATAATGCGGATAGTCATCGTCGAACGGAATCTGATGCCAGTTATACCAATGGATCGCGGTGGGGACACCCATGAACTCTGCAAAGCGGATGGTTGGTTCCACTACATCTTTCGCGTCACCACTGGTGCAGACCCAAACGGAAATATCTTTAAACCAGGAGGGTGTATCCGTGCGGCTGGAAACCACTTTCCAGGCCGCTTCGTTGAATACCCACTTCTTATAAATCTGGGCGGCGTCAAACCAGTCTCCGTCGAATAATTGTAGAACGGCCTTTCCAGAAAGAGAAAAATCATTCCCGGCAATCCCCGCATCGGGCGCGGGGATGTTCATGTGGATGTTTATCGTGTTCTGATCGCCGGAGCGCTTTATCTGCAAGTCGCGGCTGCTGCCCAGCGGATCTTCCACCGCAAAATAAAGCCCTCCCTGCGGATCCCATTCGGCGCAGAACGACATGGGGGACCAACCGCCGGGATACAATCCGCTGAAGGAGACGCCCTTTTTCAACGGATCATGGACCAACTCGCCGGACACGCGGGGGATCGCCAGCACATCATCCGCGGACGATTCCCCCAGCGCCTTCAGCGCGATCATGGGAAAAATCACCTGCTGAATGGAGTAGCCAGTGGATTGATTCCGCACACGAAGCGTCATTTCCAACCGGTCAGAGGGGGCGCGATGGATTTGGCAGATCAATTCAATCGCATCTGCTTCGGTCTCGGCTTGCCCGGACCCGTCTTGTGGCAGGAAGGCACCGATGTCCCACTTGAGTTCAAGCGCCTCGGTCCCATCCGCGATCGTGGGTTCGCCTTGACGGCTGTCGATCGAGAACGACTCCCCATTGGGCCGTCGCAGATCCATCTGCCAGAGGGGGTGATCCTTTTTGTTGAGGACCCGGCCGGATAGTGTATCCTCCCAAGCCATGGTGATGGTTTGATCCTCCATCGGCTCGATCCGCAGCGTCAGGCGGCCAGATTGGAGGCTGGGAGAGCTTTCCGTCTCGGAATCGCTCCAGACAGGAAAACCGGCACAGAACAAACACAAGCAAAGCATCCACGTTGACCGCAACCGGTTGATGTGGATGAACGAAAGAAGATAAGCACCCATGAGTAACTCCTTGCAACAGGACTCGCTTGGAAAATTCAGCAAAACGTATTGGGGCCACACTGGTTGAATCAATGCCTATCCTAGCAAATGGAGCCCGTGAATACTAGATGGATTCCAACCTTACGAAGGGGAATAGATACGCAACCACCTGAATTCGACGGAATAAGAAAGAAACGACATTAGAATGAAACGAATCATCTACACCATCCCCCCTCCCATCCTGATCCCCCATATTGAAAGAGAGCACAGATTTTTAAGAATATCCATTGTCATGAATGGCTGAAATGATGATAGAAATACTAAGAAAATTGTAGAAAAGATGAGTAAACCATGGGGATTACACTAATCGGAAATCCCATCATGGAAAAACCAGAACATGGCCCTGTCCGCCTGATAGTCCCCTTCAGGAATTTCTCGGAGAAAAGGCGGTCATTGCACATCTGTTGCACATTGGGAAAACGCAGGAAAATTGGAGGTGGAGTTTTTGGGTTTTAGGTCTAATGATATCAAGGGGTAGAAAAAGTACGCCCAGCAGGACTTGAACCTGCAACCCTCTGCTTAGAAGGCAGATGCTCTATCCGGTTGAGCTATGGGCGCGTTTTCCTTGTTTTGTGGACCACTCTCTTGGGAAGAGTGGTCACGGGGAACAGTATAGGCTCGGTTTGAGCGGCGAAGAGTTATCTATCACAGAGATGATTCCGTAAAGGGCCCTTCTCAACGAGAAGTACCCTTCAAAGGGAATTGCTTCCTCTAGAGAAAGGTTCCCGAAGAGAAACGTTCTCGTAAAGATACGCCTTCGCCAGAGATCAGATTATAACCATCCCGCTGGGTCTGTTAAACCGTCTTGGACGGTTTTATTCATTTTTTTGGAAGGAGGGGGGATTTTGTAGCAGTGGGGCTTCAAAAAGGAACGGTTGGGCGTTTTTCTTCATATTGACAAGCAGGAAAGACTCGGGAATGATAGCTGGGAAACACGATACTCTGTTCAAATGGGGTGAGATTTATGAAGCGTTTTTGGTGTGTTGGATTTGGTATAGCCATTCTATTTTGTTCCGTC
>JAVFAP010000535.1:0-3409 GCA_034002445.1 bacterium
CCGCGGTGGTGACAGCGATCAGAGTGTCGGGAGGGTATTTCTCCTTCAGCCATAGCCAGTAGCGTTTCCAACTCTCGGCCCAGGCGCTTTCATTGGCGAGCCACTGCACCCCTTTGGAAAAGATATAATGATCGTCGTTTTTGTAGATGGCGATGCGCGAATGCTGGCCGAGGGTCAGGATCAGGCAAAATCCGGCGAGGATCGCGGTCTGCTGCGACGGGGTGAGCGCGGGGCGGGAGGCAAAAGCTTGGGCCATCATACCCAGGACACCGCGCGCGGTCAACAAAGCCAGAAAAGGAAGCAAGGGGAGTAAAAACCGATGCATGGCGAAATGATCGCCCCCTTCGAGGATCACAATCAGCAGATTGGTCAGGGCGAACAGACCGAGGGGGACGCTGTTCGATTTTTTCCAATCCTTGGTAAGAATAATAAATCCCAACAAGATAAAAACAGGTCGGGGCAGAAAGAACGTATATGCATAGAAAGCGCCTCGCCACAACAGGGGCCAGCCCCCAAAGCCGTGCTTGGCGTAAAAGGTGTTGGGCAGCCAGTAGCCAAAATTGGTGTATCGCCAAACCAAAAATGCCGCATAGGGCAAGGCAAGCCAGTAGAAAATTGCCATCCCCACTGGGCGTAGCGAACGGCCTTGCCAGCGAATGATGCCAAGGCAGGGCAGCAGTAAACATATCCCTTCAGGCCGCAGCAGGGCCAGGATCAAGAGGGTGAGTGCCACGGTTCGCGGCGAAGCCGGTTTGATAACGCTGTACAGCAAACCCATCTGGGCAAGGGCGTAGGCACTGGTCTCTAACCCCGAGGCGGACCAGCCCACATAGGTAAAGTCACTCGCGAGAAGTAGTGCGGCGAAACCGGCCCCGATATGACTCTCCTTCCGGGACAGGGTGGGGTAGAGAAGCGGTACGATCTTTGCCGAAAGAAAGAGCAAGCCCATCCCCGCGCCGACACTCCCTAGCCAGGCGAGCGTGGGCAGAGGGATGCATAAGATCTCCCCGAGTGTCAGTCCGGCGGTCCAAAGCGGGCTGGTAAATCCCTCCACCGCGCCTCCGCCCGGACGAAAAACCAGCCCCAAACCTCGCATGAGGTTGCGGGCATAGACCATGGGGATGTAGGCGTCATCGACCAGGCCAAACCGGTGCCGCCACGACAGGAACATAAAGACCAGCAGGGGAACGCTCCCAACCCAAACCAGATTCAGCCCCGAAAACCGGGGGCTTTCGGGGCTCTCTTCGCCGGCACAGGGCGAGGCAATAGGGGAATGATCAACAGTCATTGACAATACCAAGGGCTGAAATCCGGCCGGGATACTCGTCTCACGGCGCCAAGCAAAACCAGATTTTTACCGGATGGGAAAAAAATGGGTGTAGCAAGAATTGCACGGAAATTTGGCTCCATTCAGATCGATCGCTCTTCCCTTTCGTCCTCCGCGAACAAGGCGGATAGGATGAGGGCCGGAATAATGGAGCCTCTCGGCCTTTTTTCATTGTAACTCTTTGGTTATTCTTCTTTTATGGCCGTGTAGCCAATATACTAGAGAGAACGAAAAAAAGTGACGCCCGATAACCATGATCAACCGAGTTCGAAAACAAATAGGAGAGATCACCGATGCCTACTGGGATGAGACCCGGAAGGCGGTGCGATTTACCATTACGTTTGCGGACTGGGGCGTCAAACTGCAAGGTACCTGTTCCAGCGGGATCGATCCAACCACCAAGGCCTACGTCTCTCCCACGGAACTCAAAACCAAAGTCAAAAAATTTATCGGGATGAAAGTGTTTGACGAGACCGGCGAGTATTCCACCAAAGCCAAGCCAGATTACGAGCGCTTGAAGCGGATCCGCTTCCATATCTCGCTCTCCAGCATGAATGTCTCGGTTTCCCAAGGTACCCCGAAACGATCCGTGAATTCTTTTTTGCGGCATTTATAAACCAACGTATGATTTTCTGCAACGCATCCCCTTCATTCCGGCGATTGGTATCACGGCAGCGACAGGAGGTGGACAGGTGGAAACTCATTGAAAGAGAGGACGTACATAATGCGTAGTGATGTGATGAAAAAAGGAGTCGACCGCGGGCCCCATCGCAGTTTGTGGTATGCGACCGGATTATCCAAGAGCGACCTGGATAAACCCATCATCGGGATCGCCAATTCATTCAACGAGATCGTGCCAGGCCATGTGGAACTGAACAAAATCGCCAACGCGGTCAAACGCGGAATCTTGATGGCCGGCGGTACCCCGGTGGAATTCAACACCATCGCCGTCGATGACGGCATCGCCATGAACCACGTGGGCATGCGCTATTCTCTCGTCAGCCGGGAAGTGATTGCCGACAGTGTGGAAATCATGGCGACTGCGCATCCCTTCGATGGCATGGTGCTGGTCTCCAACTGCGATAAAATCACCCCAGGAATGCTGATGGCGGCGGCACGGCTCAATATCCCCTGCATTCTGGTCACCGGCGGCCCCATGCTCGCGGGTCTGGATCAGGGCGAAGCGATTAACCTGGAGACCATGTTCCGCAAGATCGCGCCCGCCAGCCAGGGCGAAATCACCGTCGATCAATACGAGGAATCCTGCGCCGCCGCCTGCCCCGGCCCCGGCTCCTGTGCCGGGATGTTTACGGCCAACTCCATGAACTGCATCTCCGAAGCCTTGGGCATGTCCCTGCCGGGAAACGGAACCATCCCCGCCGTCTTCGCCGACCGCGTCCGCTTGGCGGTGGAAACCGGCAAGCAAATCATGGAACTGGTCAAACGCGACCTGAAGCCTCGCGATATCATGACCCGAGAGGCTTTTATCAACGCGATGACCTTGGATATGGCTTTTGGCGGTTCCACCAACACCTCCCTGCATATCCCTGCCATCGCCTACGAAGCCGGGATTGATTTTACCCTGAAAGATTTCAACCCCATCAGCGACAAAACCCCACATCTCTGTAATATCGCCCCTGCCGGGCCCTTCCACATTCAGGACCTCCACCGCGAAGGTGGCATCTCGGCCATTCTCAAAACCCTGTATGAAGGGGGCTTGATCAACGGTGAAACCATTACGGTCACAACCAAAACCCTCAAGGAAAATATCGCCAAGGCCCCGACCGGCCACAACGATGTGATCCGCCCGCTTTCCAACCCCTATCACAAAACCGGCGGGCTGTGCTGTCTGTTTGGCAACTTGGCGCCCGATGGCAGCGTGGTCAAGGCGGCGGCGGTGCTGCCGGAAATGATGAAGCACAGCGGCCCCGCCCGGATTTTTAACTCCGAACAGGACGCGGTCAAAGCCATCCTGAGCCGGGATATCAAGGCCGGTGATGTGGTCGTTATCCGCTACGAAGGCCCCAAGGGCGGACCGGGGATGCCGGAAATGCTGACCCCGACATCTGTCGTCAAGGGGAT
>JAVFAP010000536.1:0-3405 GCA_034002445.1 bacterium
CCATCAACTACCACTATGGCGGCTACCTTTTTTACTCCATCCCCCTCAAGGTCTTTGGAGTCCCGCCGGAAATGGGTTATAACCTGGTGATCCCTACCGTGGCGGCCCTCGCGGCATCCATCGCGTTTTGCCTGGGCCGGGCGCTATGGGGCCGTTGTCGTCTCGCGGGGATATCGGTTCTCTTCATTTTATTCGTAGGCAATCTGGCGGCGTTTTTTGAAATTTTCAATGGAAAAACCATCGCCACCGATCTTTTTTCATGGCGGTGGGGATATTTATGGAAGACCTCCCGGGTGATTCGGGACGCTGGGGGCGAGACAATCAACGAGTATCCTTTCTTTTCAATTCTTTGGGGGGATATCCACCCGCATTTCTCCAATATCCCCTTTGTACTGCTGTTCATGGTGATTGCCTTCGCCTTGTACCAGGCGATCGTGCGTCTTCGTTTTCGTGTTTTGTATCGGCTGGAGTGGCCCCTGCTCGCGACTGCCGTGGTCTCCGGCGCGCTGCTTTTCCCAACCAACGTGTTTGATTTTCCGGTTTTCTCGCTGTTCTTGGGCGCGGTGGTGCTGGCCGGGGCGGGGCAGTCTTTCGTACGGAATCAAAAAGCGGGCTTGGATACGTTATCCAAGGCGGGCTTGGCATTGCTGCCGCTGGGCAGTTATCTATTGGCGTTTCCGTTCTGGTTCTACTTTGAATCGCCGCTGGGTGAATCGCCTTTGCGCTGGGTGGAGGTGCGGTCAACCAGTTTGGACATGATACTGGTTTTTGGCGCGCACCTGGTGGGCTCGCTGGTTTTTCTGTTCCTGCACCGTTCGGTCCAGATCCCAGCGCCAACCAAGGAGGATGTTCTGTTGACCCTCAGCGGGTATGGGCTGATTGTCGTGGCATTGTGGGTTTGGACGGGCGCGGTGATGGCGGCGATGCTGCCTGTGATCGCGTTGCTCTTCTGGCTGACTGCGGCGCGCGCGGCCTGGTCCACGGAAGAAAGCTACCTTCCCCAGCCGGTGCTGATATTCGCCGCCATTGCCTGTGCGCTGGGCTGGTCGCTGATCGCGGGTTGCGAGTACATTTATCTCAAGGACAACTATGGCGTGGCGCGGATGAACACCCTCTTCAAGTTCCATTTCCCCGCCTGGATTTTGCTGGGCGCAGGCTTGCCGCCGCTGGTGTATTTTGCGTTCAAACAGCAGAAAAACGCGGCGATCCGCAGTTTTGTCGGGCTCCCGCTCGCTTTGGTGGTGCTGATGGCGCTGGCGGGGCCGCTTTATTGCCTCCAGGGGATTTACACCATGCCTGCAACCCAAACCGGGAACACGCTGAACGGGATCGCGTTTTTGCAGAAATCCAACCCGCTGGCGTTTGAGATCATCCACTGGCTGCGCGAAAACAGCCGACCCGGGGACCGGATCCTGGAACCGGCGGGCAGCGCGTACCAGCTGGAGAATCTGTTCTCCACTCATACCGGCCGGGCAACGATCGTCGGCTGGGTGAACCATGAGCATCTCTGGCGGCCACAGCAACTGCGCTACAACGATGGCTCGACCGAAGGGGTGCGGCGGCAGCAGGATTCGTTCCGCTTTTTCACCACGCCCAATTGGGACGAAGCGAAGGGGATTTTAAAGAAATACGAGATCCGCTACGTGGCCTTCACGCCACCGATCAACGCGGAGATACGCAACCGGCTGGCGGGGACCGCGCAGGCGGCCTACCGCGCCCATCTGGAGCCGGTGTTTAAAGGGATCGGCAATGGACAAAGCCCGGAACTGTACCGGGTGCCGGAGACGCTGGACTAATGGAAAAAGCATTGACGGGGATCTTAGAGGAGATTATCGCGCAGAAGCGGCACGAGGTCGAAGCCCGCAAGGCGCAGGTGCCGTTGGAAGAACTGCAAGAGGCGGCCCGCGCCATGCCCCCGGCGCGGGATTTTGCGGCGGCGCTGCGGCGCGGGGCGGGGCCGGTGAAACTGCTGGCGGAAATCAAGGCGGCTTCGCCCTCGCAAGGGGTGATCCGCGCTGAATTCGACGCGGCGGCCCTCGCTCGGGAATATGAGAAACAGGGCGCGGCGGCGGTATCAGTGCTGACCAATTTCAAATACTTTGGTGGCACGGACGCGCATTTAAAAGCGGCCAAAGCGGCCACCACCGTTCCCATTTTACGAAAAGATTTTACTATTGATCCGTATCAATTGTACGAGAGCAAGGCAATCGGGGCGGACGCCATCCTGCTGATGGCGCAGGTACTGGATGAAGAAACGTACGCCAGTCTTTTCCACGAGGCCCAGGCCCTGGGGTTGCATGTGCTGGCGGAAGGCCATACCGAAGAGGAGATCCGCTTTCTGGTGGACTTGGGCGTGCCCGTCATTGGGGTGAACAACCGCGATTTCAGAACGATGCAGGTGGATTTAGCCACCGCCCTGCACCGCCGCCCTCTGATCCCAAGCGATCGGGTGCTAGTCAGCCAAAGCGGCTACAGCCAGCGGACCGAAGTCCTAAGAGCAGAGGCCGCCGGAGTGGATGCCATCCAAGTGGGGACATCCATCATGCAGCATGGCGAAGTGGGGGATGGGGTACGGGGGCTGATGGGATAAAAAAAACATGCTGGAAAGCGTGTTTTCTATCCGAACCCAGGTTCAATTTTCTTATTTTTGTAATTGTTTTTCGATCCAATGATAGGTCTTTTCCAGCCCTTCTTGCAAAGGCCGTGAGGGTTTCCAATTCAGCTTTTGTTGGATCCACTGATTGTCAGAGTTACGTCCCCGCACGCCCAAGGGGCCCGGGATATGGCGGATGGTAATTTTTTTGCCAGCGATATCCGCAACCATTTCCACCAAGTGGTTGATCGTGACCATTTCCTCCGAACCAATATTGACCGGCCCGGTCCAATCCGAGCGAGTTAAGCGCAGAACCCCTTCCAGACATTCATCGATATACAGAAACGAGCGGGTTTGCTTGCCATCGCCCCAGATTTCGATCTCGCCTCCATCCTGAGCCAGAGCGACTTTGCGGCAGACGGCCGCAGGGGCTTTTTCTTTCCCTCCGGTCCATGTCCCTTCCGGGCCGAAGATGTTGTGGAATCGGGCAATCCGGGGTTCCATGCCTTTGTTGCGGTGATATGAAAGATACAAGCGCTCGCTGAATAGCTTTTCCCAGCCGTATTCGCTGTCGGGGTTGGCAGGAAAGGCACTGTCTTCCCGGCAGTTGGGGTTATCTGGATCTATCTGATTGTGTTCAGGATAGATGCAGGCGGAGGAAGAATAAAAGATTCGTTTGATATTGCGGCGATAACACGTCTCCACCATATTGAGATTGATGGTGCAGGAGTTATGCATCACATCCGCGTCATGTTCGCCGGTAAAAATGTAGCCAGCGCCTCCCATATCTGCCGCGAATTGAAAAACCTCAA
>JAVFAP010000537.1:0-3401 GCA_034002445.1 bacterium
ACTCTCTCGCTGCTGGCTCCGCTTTCAAGCGTGGCCCAGTTTCAGCCCAATTATGACGAGGCCAAGGTGCCGAAGTTCAAACTGCCTGATCCGCTGTTTGCAGATGGCTCCAAGGTTGACTCGGTCGAGGCCTGGATGCAAAAGCGTCGCCCAGAAATTTATAGCCTCTTTTTAACCCAGATGTTCGGTAAGGCGCCCGGCAAGCCCGATTCCATGGTGTTCGAAACCGAGACCGAAGCAAACGCGTTGGATGGCCAGGCGATCCGCAAGCAGGTGACGATCTATCCGCTGGGGAAGGAGAAGCCCATCCAATTCGATATGCTGGTCTATCTCCCCGCCCAGGCGGATGGCCCAGTTCCCCTTTTTGTCGGCCTCAATTTCCAGGGGAATCACACCATCCACACCGATCCGGGCATTAAAATAACCTCCAGTTGGGTGCGTAACAATGAGGGATTGGGTGTGCAGGATCATCAGGCGACCGAAGAATCCCGGGGCGGAACGGCATCCCGCTGGCCGGTGGAAATGATCCTCGAAAAAGGCTATGGCCTCGCCACCATCTACTACGGTGATATTGACCCCGATTTCGATGACGGGTTCCAGAACGGTATCCATCCCTATTTCTACAAGGAAGGCCAAACCAAACCCGCCGCCGACGAATGGGGTTCGATCGCCGCCTGGGCATGGGGACTCAGCCGCGCCTTGGATTATTTCGAGACCGATGCGCAAATCGACGCCGCTCGGGTGGCCGTCATTGGACATTCGCGCTTGGGGAAGACTTCGCTCTGGGCGGGGGCGACCGATCCCCGTTTTGCCCTGGTGATTTCCAACGATTCCGGCTGTGGCGGGGCGGCGCTCTCCAAGCGGGCGTTCGGAGAAACGGTGGGCCGCATCAACACCGCGTTTCCCCACTGGTTCTGTGGCCACTTCAAGCAATATAATGAGAACGAGGCCGCGCTGCCCTTCGATCAGCACATGCTGATCTCCCTGATGGCGCCCCGCCCGGTCTATATCGCCAGCGCGGAAGAAGACCAATGGGCCGATCCCCGTGGCGAATTTCTCTCCGGGTTGTATGCCTCGCCCGTCTATGAACTTTTTGGCCTGCAAGGCTTGAGTGTCAGCGCAATGCCCGCCGTGGATCAGCCCGCCGCGGATGGCACCATCGCCTACCATATCCGCACCGGCAAGCATGACGTGACCGCTTACGATTGGCAGCAGTATCTCCAATTCGCCGACCGGTTTTTGAAGAAATAACGCCATCCCGTGGCGGCTCGCGGCGTTTGCTTCCGCCAGCCGCCACGTCTCCCGTTTCCTGCTTCTCCACCCGCCAAAACAACCCGGAATCCTTGCGCACACTCGTGCTGTCGCCAGGGATTTTGCAAATTCAATTTCCCCTCGGTTGTTGGATTTCCTTTTCGCTACTATTATTTCCTAAACCGTCTCTCGGTTCATCATGAGAACCAATCCCATTGCGGGCAATCTATCGGAGATTCTATCCATGGCTGAAATCGAAACCAAATATCCATCCAATTTTATCCGCGATATCGTCAAAACTGATGTCGAAGCCGGGCTGCATGAAGGTCGGGTTCATACCCGCTTTCCCCCAGAACCCAACGGCTACCTCCATATCGGCCATGCCAAGGCGATTTGTTGCAACTATGGTATCGCGGAAGAATTCGGCGGGAAATACAATCTCCGGTTTGATGATACCAACCCAGAAAAAGAAAAGATGGAGTATGTAGAATCCATCCAACAGGATATCCAGTGGCTGGGATTCGATTGGCAAGACCGGCTGTACTATGCGTCTGACTATTTCGAGCAGCTCTTCCAGTGGGCGGTTAAACTCATTCGCGATGGCAAAGCTTACGTCTGCGACCTTGACGAAGAGCAGATGAAGGAATACCGGGGTACCACCCAGTTCGATGAAAACGGCAACCGGATCACCCCAGCAGGGAAAGACAGCCCGTTCCGCACCCGCTCGGCCGAAGAAAACCTGGATCTCTTGGATCGGATGCGCAAAGGGGAATTCGCCGATGGCGAGAAAACCCTCCGCGCCAAGATCGACATGGCCCATCCCAATTTGAACATGCGCGATCCGGTGATGTACCGCATCATGCACAAAGAGCACTACCGCTTGGGCAACCAGTGGTGCATCTATCCGATGTACGACTGGACCCACGGCCAATCCGACTCCCTCGAGGGGATTACCCATTCCATCTGCGATATCGGCTTCGAGAACCACCGCCCTCTCTATGACTGGTTTATCGAACAGCTGGGGATCTTTCCCTCCAAGCAATACGAGTTTGGCCGTTTGAACCTCACCTATACTGTCCTCAGCAAACGCTACCTGCGCCAACTGGTGGAAGAACACTTGGTGCGCGGTTGGGACGATCCCCGCCTGCCTACCCTCTGTGGCATGCGCCGCCGGGGCTACACCCCCGAGTCGATTCGCGAATTTTGCAAGCGTATTGGGGTGAGTAAAAGCGATGGAATCGTCGAAATTCAACTGTTGGAACACTGTCTGCGCGAACATTTGAACAAAACCGCACCCCGGGTGATGGGGGTGTTGAATCCCCTCAAGGTGGTTCTGACCAACTACCCCGAAGACCAGGAAGAAATCCTCACCGCGATCAACAATCCCGAGGATGAATCCGCGGGAACCCGCGAGGTTCCCTTCTCGCGGGAACTCTACATTGAGCAAGAAGATTTCATGGAAGAACCACCCAAAAAGTTCTTCCGCCTCGCCCCTGGCCGCGAAGTGCGCCTGCGCTATGCCTACTTCATCACCTGTCAGGACGTGATCAAGGATGCCATGGGAAATATTGTGGAACTGCGCTGCACCTACGATCCCGCCACCAAGGGCGGTGACGCGCCCGATGGCCGCAAGGTCAAGGGGACGCTGCACTGGGTCTCAGCTCGCCATGCGGTTCCGGCCGAAGTCCGTCTCTACGACTATTTGTTTACCAAGGAAAACCCGATGGCACTGGACGAGGGACAGGATTTCAAATCCAATCTCAATCCCCACTCCGAAACCGTCTTACCCGAATGCTGGCTGGAGCCATATCTGAAGACGGTGCCGGTCGGCTATCGTTGCCAGTTTGAGCGCCTAGGGTATTTCTGCAGTGACCCGGACAGCACGCCCGAACGCCTGGTCTTCAACCGCACCGTCGCCTTGAAGGATTCGTGGAGCAAGCAGCAAAACCGCTAAGTGCAGATGAATTCATGATGAAATCCAGAGGGTTCGCGGGCTGTGGTATCGGCTCCGGGCCCTCTTTTCAATCTCTTCTCTTGCGAATAAGACCAATTTATTTCCAATAACAGCCAAGGGAAAAACAGGGCATGGACAGCACAACCATCCATTCCAAAGAGCCGAACCGCGCGCTCCACCGCTGGTTCAGCCCCGA
>JAVFAP010000538.1:0-3400 GCA_034002445.1 bacterium
GGGAGCTTCTACGCGCATTACCTGACGTTCATGGGACCGACCGCCTGCGAGGTGAAACTCTCGATTCTGCTGGTGATCATGGTGACCGTGGGCGGCATGGGGCATGTGTGGGGGGCGGTGATCGGGACAGTGATCATGACTGCGATCCCGGAATGGCTGGGGTCGCTGGAAGAGATGGGGCTGCTGATGCAGGATATGGATTTTTTGGTCTATGGGATCATTATGATGGTAATTTTGATGTTCATGCCGGATGGCCTCTATGGGGGGCTGGAGAAGGGGACGGGTTTGTTGCGGCGGTTGTGGCCGAAGGGAGGGGTGGACCATGGAAGCACTGCTTAACCTGGCTGGAGTTACCCGGCGTTTTGGCGGGCTCACGGCGGTCTCGGAGGTGAGTTTCGCAGTGCAGCCGGGGCAGATCAAGGCAGTAATTGGCCCCAACGGCGCGGGCAAGACCACCTTGTTCAATCTGATCACGGGGGTTCTGCCGGTCAGCCGGGGCTCGATCCGCTTCAAGGGGAAAGAAATTCGCAGCCGCAAGCCGCATGTGATTGGGCGGCGGGGTATTTCGCGGACATTTCAAACGGCGCAGATCTTTCATAATATGTCTTTGCTAGAAAATGTGATGGTGGGCCGGCATTGCCGGGCCAAGGGAGGGCTATTCGCCACCGCGCTGCAACTGCCTTACGCGCGCGCGGAAGAGAAACGAATGGAAGAGGATGCCCGGCGCTGGCTGGCGTTTGTGGGGGTGGATGGGCGGCTGGAGGCCAGCCCGGCGGAGGTGCCGTTTGTGGTCCACCGCAAGACCGAGATCGCGCGGGCGTTGGCGACCGAGCCGGAATTGCTGTTGCTGGATGAACCGGCGGCGGGGCTCAATATCCGGGAGACCGAAGAGATGGGGGTGTTGATCCGGGCGATCCGCGAGAAGGGGATCACGGTTTTGATTATCGAACATGATATGTCGTTGATCATGGAGATCTCGGACGAGATTTTCGTATTGAATTTTGGGAAGACGATTGCCGAGGGCGATCCCAAGTCTATCCAAACCAATCCGGCGGTGCTGGAAGCGTATTTGGGGAAGGAGAAAGAGCATGTTGCGGATCGCGAATCTGTATAGCCGGATTGGCAAGGGGGAGATCCTGAAGGGGATCTCCATGCATGTCAAAAAGAACGAGATTGTGACGCTGATCGGTGCCAATGGGGCGGGCAAGAGCACGCTGATCAACACCATCGCGGGCTTGATCCCGGCGTGGGAAGGGGAGATTTGGTTTGGGGAAGAGGAGATTGGGCGGCTTTCGCCGATGAAGATCGTGCGCAAGGGGATCGCGCTGGTGCCGGAAGGGCGGCAACTCTTCGCGCCGCTCTCGGTGCTGGACAACCTGCAATTGGGGGCGTACCCCTGGCTGCGGCGGTCCACTCAGGGGGTGTATGCGGAGATGCTGGAGATGGTGATGGAGCTCTTTCCCATCCTGGGCAAGCGGACCGGGCAGCTGGCGGGGACGCTGAGCGGAGGCGAGCAGCAGATGCTGGCAATCGCGCGGGCGCTGATGTCGAAGCCGAAGATGATTTTGCTGGATGAGCCCTCGATGGGGCTGGCGCCACGGGTGGTGGAAGAGATTTTTGGGGTGATCGACCGGCTGCGGAAAAAGAACCTGACAGTGCTGCTGGTGGAGCAAAACGCGCGGCTGGCGCTGGAATTGGCGGACCGGGGGTATGTTGTAGAGACCGGGCAGATCATCATGGAAGGATCGAGCGAGGACTTACGGCAGAATAAGGAAATTGAACGTGCCTATTTGGGGAAAGCCTATAAGGAAATATGGGAGTAGGAGAGGCGTATGCGATTTTTCAATTTGAAAGAAGAAACGATGAGCCGGGAGGAGATCCGGCAATTGCAACTGGAGCGCTTGCAGGCGACGCTGAACCGGGTGATGCGCAATGTGGCCTTTTATCAAACCTGGTTTAAAGAAAACAACGTGCTGCCGAACGCGTTCCGGACGTTGGAGGACCTGCCCCGGCTGCCGCTGATCACGCGGGAGACGCTGGCGCGGAACCACCCGTATGGGATGTTCGCGGTGCCGCTGCGGGAGGTGGTGCGGCTGCACCCCAATCTGCCCAATGTGGGCTCGCCCTTCGTGATTGGGTATACGAAAAATGACGTACTCATTTGGACGAAGTTAAAGGCGCGCGGGTTTGCCGGGGCGGACATGACCAAGAATGACCTGGTGCAGGTGTACCTGGATTACTCGCTGTTCCCGGGGGCGGTGGTGGCCCACTATGGGGCGGAGGAACTGGGGGCGTGCGTGACGCCACTGTACACCATGCCGGTGGAGGATCAGATCGCCTTGATGCAGAGTTACCGCACGACGGTGCTGATTTGCACGCCGACGCGGGCGATGCACATCGTGCGCTATATCCGGCTGAATCAGGTCGATCCCAAGTCGCTGTTTTTGCGCACGGTGCTGCTGGTGGGGAACGAGATGTGGAGCAGCGGGATGCGTAAACAGATTGAAGACACGCTGTTTGTCGATGTCTTTGGCAACTACGGGGTTCCTGAGATCTGCACACCGGGGGTGGCCTACGAATGCCAGGAGAAGGCGGGGTTCCATATCAACGAGGATCATTTTTATGCCGAGATTATCGATCCGGAGACGGGGCGGGTACTGCCCCATGGGGAAAAGGGCGAACTGGTGATCACGACGCTGACCAAGGAAGCGTTCCCCTTGATCCGCTTCCGTACCGGGGATATCACGACACTGCTGCCGGACGAGTGCCCCTGTGGGCGGACGTTTGTGCGCATGGAGAACGTGGCCTCGCGGTCGGATGAACTGATCATTGTCGATGGAGTGGAGTTTGTGCCGGCGGAGATCGCCAGCGTGCTATCGAGCATCGAGAATGTGTCCAGCCATTTTTGCCTGAACCTGCTGCGGGAGGGAATCCAGGACCGGCTGGAGATCGAGGTGGAGGTTCGTCCCAGTGTATTCAACGACAAATTGGGTTCTCTAGAGGCGCTGCGGGAACGGATCGAAGAGCAGGTGTACCGCAATATCCGCATCAAGCCGCTGATCAAGATGGTGGAGCCTAAGAGTCTGGAAGGGCGGGAGCGGGTGAACGACCTGCGGAGTGAGGGCTGAGGCGGCCTGCCAACGCGCGATCCACAATTTTGTAGGATATCCATATCCATCCCCCGCCCTGGGAGAAAGGGCGGGGGATGTTTTGTAGGGAATCAGTGGGTCTCGGCGGACGCGGTGGTTTGTTCATATACGCGGACGTAGTCGATGTGGTATTCTTGGGGGAAGATGCTGTCGTCGATGCCTTCGCGGCCGCCCCAGCTGCCGCCGATGGCGGCGTTGAGAATGAGGTAGTGGGGTTCATCGAAGGGCCAGGCGTCGAAGCCGGTGCCTTC
>JAVFAP010000539.1:0-3395 GCA_034002445.1 bacterium
GGCAATGTTCGACCGGCATGAGGGATTGTATGCGGAGTATTGAGTGAGATAAAATCATATTCCCACGAGGGCACATTGGACGTGCCCTTTTTTATTGGGGCCTACATTTTGTTTATTTGAAATGCTAGGGTAAGGAAGGGATGGGGAGTTTTTCTCCTAATCACGAATGAATGAGTCATAAAGAAAGGGGGCCAAATGATGGAATCGAAAATTGCTGGGGCTGTGGGGTTGGCATTTCATCCGGTGGCGGTGGTGTTTGCTGAGCAGAAGCCGGAGAAGGCGCTCCAGTTTAAGGAGGAGAAGTGGGGCTGTGTCATGACCCTGTTTGCCAACGCCGCCAAAGGGAAGACCGGGGCGTTTGACGCAAAGACCTTTGGTTGCTGGGGTGGAGGCGTGGGGCTGGGGTTTGGGAATGTGTATCAGCAGTTCCCCGGTGGGACGGAATGCTTTGCCCGTTTTCTCTCGACCGGCAACAAAGAGTGGGAGAAGGGCAGAGCCATTGCGCAGGCAATGGAGGGGAAGGCTGGAAGCCATTTTATTGAGGAGTTTCTGGAGGGAGAGCGCTATGTGCAATCCCCGGAATTGGTAAAACAATGGCTGGAGGAAATCCCGATTACTCATATCGATTCTCCGTATGTGCTTTTCAAGCCGCTGATTGAAGTTGAGCCGGAGGTGGAGACGCCGCAGACTGTGGTATTCTTGGCAAATGCGGATCAACTTTCGGCGCTGGTGATTTTGGCCAACTACGGTCGTGAGGGGATGGACAATGTAATGATTCCTTGGGCCGCGGGATGCCAGACGATTGGGATTCTCCCCTTTCGGGAAGGGCGGTCGGACAAACCGCGGGCGGTGGTTGGGATGACGGATATTTCGGCGCGGCAGTATGTGCGAACCCATTTGGGGGCGGATCTGCTTACCTTCGCGGCGCCTTGGGCCCTGTTTCTGGAGATGGAAGCGAATGTGGAGGGCAGTTTTTTAGAGCGACCGACGTGGCAGGCGCTGCGGGGGAATGAATAAATTCTGAACAGGTTCAGAGTGCTCCATACGCCCCACCCCTGGGGCGTATGGGTAAGGTTATTGTAGTAGATTGTATCAATCGTCATCGTCCAGGTCGATTTGAAAGCGGGCCCAGATGGGGCGATGATCGGAGATGGTGTATTTGATTTCGTTGTGGTCTTTCATGGCATTGTAAGGGGGGAGGCGATCAAAGGCGATGATCCCAGCGTGAATATTGAACTCGGGTTTTGCTGTGCCAAATTCGCGATAGGCACCGCGGCTGATGATGATCTGGTCGTATAGATCGCGGCTGCCTGCGATGGTAGTGGATTTTTCGTCCGCCGGGGCGGAGAAGACGGTCATGTCATCGGGTTCGGTGATGGCTTCCAACAGGGGAAACCGGTAGAAGGTTTGCCAGCCTTTGCGCAGCAGCGCATCGAAGGCTTTTTTGTCTTTTTTCTGATACTTTCCGTAGCGGTTCATATCGCCGACAAAAATCCAATCTTGTTCTCCCTTTCTTTCTTGGCGTAGGAATGTTTCCAGGGCCTGCATTTCCTTTTCCCGCCGATCCAGGTTGCCCCAGGTGAGGTGCATGATACCCAGTTTGAAATCGAAATTGTGGGCTTGGAAGGTCAGGATGGTGGGGACGCGGAAGAAGGTCTCGCCCCCGGCCTGGCGGCCCTTGACCTTTTGATTGGATTCCACCCAGTCTACCCCATCCTCCATCTGGACGGGAAAGCGGTAAATGACAGCATAGCGTTCGTCGCCGCTGGGCGGGGTGACGAAATAGTAAAAACGGGACGCGCCTTCCGGGCGGACGCGGTTGAGTTCCTCGGTCAGAATCTTGACCTGGGTGGCATGGACGGCTTTCACCCCCACTTCTTGGAGAGCGATGAGGTCGAGGTTGTGTTCGGCCAGCATCCGGGCAATAGCGGGGATATCCCGTTGCTGCGGCCGGTCGCCTTCGCCGAATTCCGCAATGTTGAAACTGGCGATGCGGATAAACTGCGCGGCAAAGGCGGCGGCAGGCAAGAGGCAGCATATGCCGATGAGCAGAATGCGGTGGAGGAAAGCGTAATGAAAGGGCAAGCGCAGTGACATCGAGAGGGCTCCTACATTTTTATTGTGTCAGATTTTACTATGGAGCCCGTTATGGGGAAGGGAAGACGCAGGATGGGGGATTTGCATAAAAAAGAACCTATCCCGGGCAGGATAGGTTCTTCTGTGTTTATCAATTTGTCGTGGGATTAGTTTAGGGGTTTAACCCAGACATTGCGGAAGCGGACGGTGTTGCCGTGATCCTGGAAGAGGAGGCAGCCAACTGGGGCTTCCTTGCCACTGACTCCGCCGGGGGTGCAGCGGGAGAGGACTAGGTTGTCATGCACTTTGATGCCGTTGTGTACCACGGTCAAGACGGCGTCTTTCACCTTTTTTTCGCCTTCAAATTTGGGGGCGGAAATGGTGATGTCGTAGGTCTGCCAGGTCATGGGGGGAAAACTGGCTTTTTCCTTGGGGACGCCGAACTGATAGACGCCGCCACAGAGGTTGTCTTGGGGGGTGTCGGTGAAGCTATCCAACACCTGGACTTCGTAGCGACCCATCACATAAACGCCGCTGTTGCCACGCGCTTGGCCGCGATCTTCGGGCATGTATGGGCACATGAATTCGACGTGAATTTGGGCATCACCGAATTCCTGCTTGGTGAAGATGTTGCTGCCGGACATGTGAACTGAGCCATCGCCCGAAACAACCCAATGGGGTTGCACGTTCCAGTTGTTATAGAAAAGGTCGTGGCGTTCCTGCTGGGGCATCTCTTCGCCGCCGATCAGGACGATCGCGCCTTCCGGCGCTTTCAAGCCGAAGGTGGGGGACTTATCCGCCACGCGTTCCATCAGAAATTCGATGGTTTGGATGGGGCTGATGAGAGATCCCGAAAATTTCCCTTTTTCGATGAAGCCAGTGAGGATATATTGGCCGCCCAGCTCTTTTCCCAGGTTCACGACTTGTGAGATGGCGGCGTACTTGCCCGCATCTACCGCTTGGGCGTTGAACTGTTTGCCATCGATGAACAGATCCACCCGGTAGGTGTCCCGGCTTTCTCCGACAATTTGGGCGGTCAATGATTTGGCGGCCCAGGTTTTTTCTACAAACTGTCCTGCCCAGTTCCCGTAGACGGGGACATCCTGTGCCTGAACCATGGCCACGGCGGCCATGCACACAAGAGCCATAAGAATGCATGTTTTCTTCATTGGAAAAACTCCTTTCGAATTTTGCTCACCGGATCAACCGGGGTTTTTCGATCTTGCGATGCGATTCAAAGGGTTTGTTTGAACCGCTGTATGTGTGTGAATCACGGTAGATCATCTCCGGGCTTTTTTAAAGGGAACGATGGGGTGGAA
>JAVFAP010000540.1:0-3388 GCA_034002445.1 bacterium
ACTACCCCATCCTGTTCCACACGTTGTCTGGCGGGGCGATCGGGATTTTTTACGTGTGTATTTATTTTGCCTTTCAGGTCTACACGCTGTTGCCCCCGACGGCGGCGTTCTATTTATCCATCCTGGTTACGGGGCTCTCGGTGGGGTTGGGGGTGGTGCATGACACCCGCATTCTTTGTATCATCGCTCAACTTGGCGGCTTTCTCAGCCCGGTCCTGCTCAGCACGGGGGAAAACCGGCCTGTGGCGCTTTTTTCCTATTTGGTGATCTTGAACCTCACCGCGATGGGGAGCGCTTTTTTCAAGCAGTGGCGCGATGTCAACTGGGTCGCCCTGGCGGGGACAGGGCTGCTTTACAGCGCCTGGCTGGCCAAGGGATATGATGCCTCGCAACTGGGGATCGCGCTCTTTTTCGCCACCGTGTTTTACATGATGTTCACCGTGATCCCGCTGCTGTATTCGCTGGTGAACCGCGAGCCCGCGACGGCGGAAAGCCTACGCCTGGTGATTGTCGCGGTGATCGCGGCGTTTTTCAACTATGGCTATCTCCTGGCTGGGGATTCCAGGGCGGCTCTGGGTTATGTGCTCTTTGGGCAGGGGCTGTTCCAACTGCTTTTGTATGGCGTATGGATTACCCGCTGCGGGGACGATGGCAAGACCCGGGGCTCGCTGCTGGTCTGTGCCCTGGCGATTTTGACGGCGGCTATCCCCATTCATTTTTCTTTGGATCACCTGCCCATTGCCTGGATTGCGCAGGCGGTGATGCTGGCCTATATCGGCACCCGCTTTGAAGAAAAAATTTTGCACCTTGGCGCGCTGAGCGCGCTGGCGCTGGCGCTCGGGGCTCTGCTGGTGCAACTGCCGCTGCATGAAGAGAGGGTTGTGCCCGTGTTCAACCGCCCCTTCCAAACCTGGCTGGTGGTGATCGCGGGCGGGCTGGGGGTGGCGTTTTTGCAGTACCGGACGCGCACGCTGTGGCGCACGGTACCCCACCTGGCGCTGGGGCTTAGCCTTGCTTCCCTCTGCCTGCTCCTGCACATGGAAACCGGGCTGAATTGGGATACGCGGGTGGAGACTTGGGGCGGGAATGCCGCGTTCGCTTGGAAATGGACTTCGTTGACTGTGCTGTGGTCGCTGATCGCGGCCGCTTTTACCGAGGCAGGCTATCGCTGCCGGCTCGTGCCCTGCCTGAGTTTCGCCTATCTCGCCCTGGGGCTGGCGGCGGCGATGCTGCTAAAAGGGCTGGCGGTGCAGACCACCCCGGCTTGGCCTTTGCTGAATGGCTACGCGCTGGGAAAGATGGCGATCTTGCCCGCGATCGCCTGGCTGCTCTGGCGGTCGGAATCGTTTCCGTTTTCCGAGACGCAGCGAGAAATCCGCCAAGCGGTGGCTTCGGGGTTTGAAATTTTGGGGCACGGCATTCTGGTTGCCATGGGGACGGTGGAGTTCGTGCGCTTCTTTTCCGAGGGGGTATGGGCCAGTTTGGTGCCGTTGGGATGGTGGACGGCGTTCGCCGTGCTTTATACTGAAATCCTGTACCGCCGATTGCGGCCGGAATTGGTCTACCAACTGCTGCAAACCGGCGCGTTCTTGGGGGCGGCGATGATTTTATTGGACTGGCTGCAGGTGGCAATGCACCCGGCCCTGCCCGTGCTCAACCCACGCGGGGGTGGTGGGGTGCTGTACCTGCTGGCGCTGGGGTATGGCGTGGCGCGCTGGCGCGAGGGGGGGCCGGATGAAACAAAAGTATGCAACCTGTGGGAGATTGCCGGGTACGCCTTGCTGGCCTACCTGATCTTCGCCGAGTGCCGCGACTGGGCACAGGGATTGCAGCGGATCTCGCCGCTGCACAGCCATGGGCTGATCTCGGCGCTGTGGAGCATCGAGGCCTTTGGCCTGATTTACTTCGGTCTGCGCACGGGCGAACGCCTGCGGCGGCTGGCTGGATTTGTTCTGTTTGGGTTGACCATTTTCAAGGTGCTTACGGTGGATATGAGCGTGGTGCAGCCGGTGTACCGTATTTTGTCGTTTTTTGCCACCGGTCTCTTTTTGATTATCGCCGGATTTTTGTACCAGCGCTATGCCAAAATGCTGCACAGTTCGGCGGGGGAATCAAAAAGTGATCAAGATGAAAAAGTGTAGTTTTTTATCCTCCCTATTTCGCTGGTGTTCCCCTGGATCGCGGGGATCAAAGCCGGGTGCCGTGGAGGATCATGCGGGGAGCGGCAAGGGAGTACTCTTGCCCTTGAAAATCGCCCAGAATGCCGGATACCGATAAGCCCGCGGATGAAAGCATGGCCAGCATGGCCTCGCGCTCATAGAGGCGGACGGATTCATGGAAGGTGTGGGTTTGCCCTGCGGTGTTGTGCAACGTGATGGTTTTTTCGATGCGGGTTTGATCCGCTGTCAGCGAACGCTGCTCTTGAATATGGTACGAGCCCTGTGTTTTTTTGGTTTGAGGAATGTAGTGTGCGCGGACATGGGCGGGGTTCAGGTAATCCATCAGGAACCAACCGCCCGGTTTGAGGACACGGGCAATTTCCGCGAGCACCGCATGGTTTTCTTGATCGGTGGGGAAATAGCCAAACGAGGTGAAGAACGAGAAGACGGCTTCGAACTGCTGGTCCCGGCAGGGGATGCGGCGCATATCGGCGCGGACATAGCCCGTTAGCGCCCCGGCGGCTTGGGCGTGCCGCAGGAGTGGGAACGAGTAATCGATGCCCAGCACATGGGGGTACCCCAGGGCTTGGAAGCCTCGGCAGTGGCGGCCGTTGCCGCAGCACAGATCCAGTATTTGATCCGCAGGCCGCGCCGGCGCTGCCTGCAACGCGGCGCGTACCTCTTCCACGGCGGATGGATCATCCCGGTGGGCATAGACCTCCAGGTAAATCTCGTTAAACCACTCACGCCACCATGTTTCCTGAGAATTTTCCACTAGAATCCTCGCATTGTTGTTTGGATTGGTTAAATTGGATTATCCCCAAGAACCATGGAGCAGCCAAGGGAGGCAGGGCACCTCCAGCCATGCAGCCAGTCGAATTCTCTATGAAGAATCATCACCGGAATTTTGCAATGGGGATGGCTCGATCCCGCAAAACCAACTCCGAACGCGCGAAGCGCGGGAGGCCCGCCTTGCCCTCGATCAACGCTTGTATCGCTCGCTGCGCCAACACCTTTATAATCCATTGCATTGCCAATCTCTCCCACCCAGGGGTGCTCGACTGGGTGGGAAGGAAATCCATTCTTGTTATGGAGGGGTCAGGGTCAATAGAGAGGACTGTTTATCCCCGATTCCGCCGGCCAGCGGTTCCAAAAGAGGCGTCGCCCATTGCCACTGAGCATCATGCGGTCCTTGATCTTCACATTGTCGGGGTTGATCTTCTTCTTGA
>JAVFAP010000541.1:0-3385 GCA_034002445.1 bacterium
CTGTTATTCTATCAAAAAAGGAAGAAACATCATTCTTTCCCACTCTTTGCAAGGATATGAGCAACCCTATCATACTTTCAAAAATCCACTGATCTTACTTCCTCAAGAAATTGCAATCTGGGATATTCAACTATTAGATAATGTTGAAGCATCCGGGTTGTATTTTGTGGATCTCAAGAATGAAACATTACTTGGGAAGATTGGGAATGGGATATCTGGTATCATATGTGTGCAGGGAAATTACGCCTTGACTTGGGCAATAAGTAGCGGGTATCAATTTTGGGATATATCGGGTGGGAATCATTGGAAACTGATATCCAAGTTTGATGCCCCCTTGGAATCAAGAAACTATAATATTTCGCAGGGAGGCCACTACATTTACTGCAGTGCGGAAACTTATAATGAGAAACGACCCGGAAAAGTTCTTAACGCTCTCAATGGCCAAGTCTTATGGCAACTCGATACAAATGAATTTTTGGATGTCGAAGGGAAACCATCCAAGGGGCTTATCTTCGATATTTCCGAGGATGGAAAACAACTACTTGGCATGGATAAAACAGGCATGCATATTTGGGATATCACCAACCTGAAAGCAATGGCTGAGGGTTCCTCTACGTACTGATTGCTCGACGCGAACAAGGATGGTGTTCATTGACACCCCCGTCTTGAGTCGGTAAAACCCTTGGGGCGGGGGTTCTTGTTCCTTGGCCTTTCCTTTTCTACCCTTGGTGAGGCGGAGAGGCGAGTGGGTGGGAATGTCTGGATGGAAAAGCAGGGTTGGGCTTTTGAGCGCAGTTGGGGCAAGCCATCCATCTTTCAACTGGTGCTTTGCAGTTTTTTGATTTGTTCCTCGTTCAGCAAGGCGTCGATCAGTTCATCCAGTTCCCCCTCCATGATCGATTCCAGACGGTGGGATGTGAAGTTGATGCGGTGGTCGGTCAGACGATTCTGGGGGAAGTTGTAGGTGCGGATACGCTCGCTGCGGTCGCCCGACCCCACCATGGTGCGGCGCTGGGCATGCTGCTCCTGGGCCTTCTTGGATTCTTCCAAATCAAGCAGGCGAGAACGGAGAACCTTGAGCGCCTTGGCCCGGTTTTTGTGTTGCGATTTTTCATCCTGACAACTGACAACCAGGCCGGTGGGGATATGGGTAATGCGAACGGCGGAATCGGTGGTATTGACGCTCTGCCCCCCGGGGCCCGAGGAGCGGCAGACATCGATGCGAATCTCTTCGGGCGCGATCTCCACTTCGACCTCGTCGGCTTCGGGTAGGACGGCCACGGTGGCGGCGGAGGTGTGGATGCGGCCCGCCGCCTCAGTTTCGGGAATCCGCTGCACCCGGTGAGTGCCCCCCTCGAAACGCAGACGGGAGTACACGTTGGACCCTGCCACCATGAAGATGATTTCCTTAAAGCCGCCCCGGCCGGTCGGGTTGGAAGACAAAATTTCGACGCTCCAGCCGTTCATTTCGGCATGACGGGAATACATCCGGTAAAGATCGCCCGCGAACAGGGCTGCCTCTTCCCCCCCGGTGCCAGCCCGGATTTCCAGGATGGTGTTACGGCTGGCGTTGGGGTCCTTGGGGTGCAGGGCCTCTTCCAGGCGGGTTTCCACCTGTGCGATCTTCGGCCGCAGCGCATCCAGTTCCATCCCGGCCATTTCGGCCATTTCCGGATCGCCGCTTTCCCGCAAGGAGGCGAGGTCTTCCGCCTCCTGGGTCAGTTTCAGCCAGGCGCGAAAATCAAGGACAATGGGTTGCAGTTCGGCGTGTTTTCGGCTGAGTTCCGTCAGGCGGGCCCGGTTGGCCATGATGGCGGGGTCGCTCAGTTGGTTCTCCAAGTCGGTGTATTGCTGGCTGATTTCCGCAAGTTTATTCTTATATTTTTCCATCGGATTCATCGCAGGGCACGGTATGGTTTTTGCGCACATCCAATGTACTCTGGGAATGAAGAAACAGCAAGGCGGAGCAGCGGAATCCAGGAGGCTTAGCGGGAGAGATCGGGAAAGGAAATGGTAAGGAGGGAAGCCTGCCTCTTCGGTAAATAAAATTTGCCAATAGAATATATTGGCGAACTCCCGCGGAACGTTGTGGTTTTGGAAGAAAGGCAACCCAGCCCACCGATCCAAGGCAAGGGTGGGGTAAGGGGCGATCCCAGACAAGAAAAAGCCAAACCTCGGGGAAATCCGATTTTTTTTGCAAAAAAACAGAGAAACCAAGGAAAACAGCCGAGGTTCTTACCAGACACCTTCCCTAGACATAGGGTTGATGGTAAAAGCTGATTGTTTGTGCGCGTACCAATTATTTTCGTGGGGACGGGCACGTTCTCACAGATATTTTGAATAAAAATCACAAAATCAGAATAGGGTAGATGCTATGGCTCAAAAGAACGTGTATTATTTTGGTGGTAACAAAGCGGACGGCGAAAGTTCTGTCGAGATGGTCAACCTTCTTGGCGGAAAAGGCGCCAACCTGGCGGAAATGGTCAACATTGGGATTCCGGTTCCTCCTGGATTCACCATCACGACCGAAGTCTGCACCCTGTACTATGAAAACAAGGGGCAGCTGCCGAAGGAAGTTGACGATGAAGTGGTCGAAAACCTGAAGAAGGTCGAAGCCGAGATGGGCGTGAAGTTCGGTGACGCCAGCGATCCGCTTCTTTTCTCGGTCCGTTCCGGCGCCCGGAAGTCGATGCCAGGGATGATGGAAACCATCCTCAACGTCGGGCTCAATGAAACCACCATCCAAGGCGTGATCGCCAAGACCGACAATCCCCGGTTTGCGTGGGACTCTTATCGCCGCCTGATCCAGATGTATGCCGACGTGGTCATGGAAAAGGCCGCGGGGATCGAACCCGAAGAAGGAATGGGGATTCGCGCCCAATTGGAGCGGGAACTGCATGCCTTGAAAGAAAAAAAAGGCTACAAGCAAGACTGCGATATCCCGGCGGAAGACCTGCAAGAACTGGTTAAAATTTACAAGCAGAAAATTAACGACGTGTTGAAGAAAGAGTTCCCGGATGATCCCATGCAACAGTTGTGGGGCGCCATCAAGGCGGTTTTCCAATCCTGGAACGGCAAACGCGCCATCTCCTATCGCCAGATCGAAGGCATCCCTCACGAATGGGGTACCGCGGTCAACGTGCAGGCCATGGTGTTTGGGAACAAGGGCGAAACCTCCGCGACCGGCGTTGCCTTCACCCGGAACCCGGCCACTGGTGAAAACAAATTCTACGGTGAATGGCTGACCAACGCGCAGGGCGAAGACGTGGTTGCCGGGATCCGTACTCCCTACCCCCTCAACGAAGATATGAAGGGCGAACAGAGTGCGCATTTCACTTCGCTGGAAGTCGCCATGCCCGAAGTGTACAAACAACTCGATGGCATC
>JAVFAP010000542.1:0-3375 GCA_034002445.1 bacterium
TTCCATTTGGCGGTACAGAGAACGATGAAAGCGATACTGAGAAGCAACAGAAGACTCAAAATCATAAAAATCCACCCACGCGGCCTAAAGAATAGCGTCCATTATAGGGAAAAAGCAAACGCCGATCAATTAAGCAAATCAAAGAACAAGGCCTTTTTCTCCGATTCAATTTGCTGCAAAATGGGGAAACGTTAGCGATTGGAGGCAAGGGACGACATGAAGATGCGTTCTGTTTTTGCACTGGTTTTGTTTTTCTGTTCAGCGTCTTGCGGGTTGGCTTTGGGATTGTTCGATGCCAGCGGGGATATCGGGGCGGTGAAGATTCCTGGCGAGGCGGCCTATGACACCCGCACCCGCACCTACACCCTCACCGCCAGCGGGGAAAACATGTGGGGGACAGCGGATGCCTTCCACTACCTGTGGAAGAAAATGGATAGCGATATTCTTTTAACCGCCGATGTCCATTTTGTTGGTGAAGGCAAAAATTCCCACCGCAAAGCCTGCCTGGTGTTCCGCCAATCTTTGGCAGCCGATGCCGTCTACGCCGATGTGGCGTTGCATGGCGACGGCCTGACATCGCTGCAATACCGCGCGACTCCCGGAGGGATCACAGAGGAAATCGTCTTTCCCGCCACGGGCTTTACCACCCTCAGTTTACACAAAAAAGGAGACCGGGTGATGTTATATGTCGCGCATGAGGGGGAAGAATTCAGGAAGGCGGGAGAAGTGGAGATGCCATTCAGTGGCCCTATTTACGCCGGGCTGGCGGTCTGCGCGCATGAAGCGGATCTGACCGAAACCGCTCTCTTCACCAATGTCCACTTGCTCAACATGGTACCGCAGCGCTTTGATCAGCGCAAACTGGAAAGCACGCTGGAAACCATTCATATCGATACCGGCGAGCGGCAGGTGATTTACAAAGCCTGGGATCATTTCGAAGCCCCCAACTGGTCCAAGGATGGCACGTTCCTGATTTTTAACAGCCAGGGCCGTTTGTATCGAATTCAAAGCAAAGGCGGCAGCCCGCAGCTCATCGATACCGGTTTTGCGGATCGCTGCAACAATGACCACGGCCTCTCGCCGGATGGGCAAACCCTCGCGATCAGTCATAACACCAGCCAGGGCTCAATCATCTATACGGTCCCCTTGACGGGCGGTACTCCCACCCAAGTTACGGATAAAGCCCCTTCGTACTGGCATGGCTGGTCGCCGGATGGCAAAACTCTGGTGTACTGCGCCGAACGAAACGGCGACTACGATGTGTATGCCATCCCAGCCGCGGGCGGGGAGGAAATTCGCTTGACTACCGCCCCCGGCTTGGATGACGGGCCAGAGTATGCCCCTGATGGGTCTTATATTTATTTTAACTCCGTCCGCACCGGCACCATGCAGATTTGGCGGATGCGGCTGGATGGCAGCGAACAAGAACAACTCACCCAGGATGAATACAACGACTGGTTCGCTCACCCCTCGCCGGATGGGAAGCACTTGATTTTTGTCTCGTATGAAAAAGATGTCGAGGGGCATCCCGCCAATAAGCGGGTGATGCTGCGGCTGATGCCCAGCGAGGGCGGGGAACCGCGTATTTTGACTCGGCTCTACGGCGGCCAGGGCACGATGAACGTCCCCTCCTGGTCCCCGGACGCAACTCGCGCCGCGTTTGTCAGTTACCGCTTTGTTTACCCTTGAATGGTTTCACGGGATACCGATCGGTTGACTGGCGGACGTCATGGATCATACTGATTGAGAAATCGGATGGAATACAGGGAGCCTGTTTGCAGGTTCCCCAGTTTTTTGAAGAACAAATTATTTTGTTGCATTGGTGATGTTCACCTGAAATTTTAGAGAAGGATGGATAAGGTAAGTAATGAGAAATGAGAAGGCGTTTACTTTGATTGAATTGTTGATTGTCGTGGCGATTATTGGCATCCTAGCCGCCATCGCCGTCCCCAACTTTTTGAATGCGCAGATGAAAGCGAAAATTTCGCGCACCCTCGCGGATCAGAAAGCGGTATCCACCGCCTTGGAGCAATACCAGCTGGATTGGAACAGTTTTGTGGAGAATCATGATTATCCCACGGATAAATCCCAGCGTGGTCTCTTTCGCTTAACCCACCCGGTCGCGTATATGTCCTCCTTGCCCTTTGACGCGTTCTCTTCTGAGTCCACCCAGAATTTTGTCGAGGATAATCCTCACTTTGAATATGGGTCCGGTCACGCGACCCAAGCCGGGCAGCGCTGGCCCGCCCAGGCGTACATCATCATTTCTGCCGGGCCGGATCACAATGAGGAGGTGGATGGCAACGACACATTCCCCTTCAATACAACCATCCGTTCGTTTGATATCAGCAATGGGATGAAGAGCAGCGGGGACATTGTCCGCATGGGCGGGAATTACAATTCCGGCCGGATCTGGATGGACGGCAAAATGCTCGTCGGAGGGTAAGGGTGAATAGCCGTGGGGAGGGGGAGATGGGGTTGGTGCGGTGTCGCTCCAGGGTTCCATCCGCTGGCGCGGATTCCCCCCTTCGCTATCCAGGGACGCGCTTTCAGCGCTGATTGGATTTTGGGGTTGGGGTGGGTGCGTTTGATGAATTTTGTGCGGCTTGCTGGTGGGCTACACTCGCTTCGCTCGTTTTGAGCCCACCCTACCTCTCATCAACTTCTTTTTATTAACTTTAACAATAGCATATTGTAATACTACCTGATACCTGATACTCGTTACTCTCAATCCGCAATTTGCTACTTCTAAACTTTTTCCTGGATTGCGGCAAATATGGTTTCCAGGTCGTGGAAGCGGTAGGTGGCATGATGATCCAGCGGGGTTTTGCCATCATTGACGATGACCAGCCGCCCTCCCTGGCGCAGGGTGTAGAGGGGAAAGGACGCGGCGGGCTGCACCACCAGGGACGAGCCCAGAATAATGAGCCAATCGGCGGCGGAGGCTTCTTCTATGGCTTTGGTTACCGCCGCCTCTGGTAATTGCTCGCCAAAAAACGTGATATCCGGTTTAACCACGCCGCCGCAATGGATGCATTCTGGAATCTCATCCTGCCTCACTAGGCGGGCGGCCCACTCGAAGGGATAGACTGCCCCGCAATGCAGGCAATGGTGGGTCTGGGGCGAGCCATGCACTTCAATCACATGTCGCGAGCCGGCCTTCTGGTGCAGCAGATCGATGTTTTGGGTAATCACCGCTTTCACCAGGCCTCTCTCCTCCAACCGGGCACATTCGCGATGCACCAGGCTGGGTTGCTTTTCCTCTAAATTGTAGATGAAATCCTTGGCATGGGGGTAGTAGTAGGATGGGACCCGGCGGAAATAGCGGATATCGAAAATTTTATCCGCATCAAACTCCTTGTAGATGCCGTTTTT
>JAVFAP010000543.1:0-3372 GCA_034002445.1 bacterium
ACGCCGGTCCGGCCTCTGAAATACACGATGTTGATATGTTGTATACTTGAATCAGGAATACCGCTCTTACGCACCACGCCCGCCGCCATACGAACGCTCCAACCGACCTGGCCCGAAATAAATGATATCCCCGTTGCTCATCAATCCATTGGTTGAATCATAACGCATGCCATACTCGTTATACCGGTTGGGGCCGATACTGCGGATCTGATAACGGACCCGGTTGGCGAAGGTCATATCGTTCTGCGCCCCCGTCCAGGAGTTGGGATAGCCACACCAGATGTTGAAATCCGCCAGCAGACTGTTATTCAACTCGTTCGGTTTTTGTTGGGTCGTGATGAAATAAAAGGGATCGTACATGTGGACAAAATTAAACCGACCAGGTTCCGCCGGAGCGAAGGGATCCGGGTTCAGTGTCGCGATGTACGAAATGGGGGTGGTAATCCGCCAGATTTGATCCTGAACAGGCAATCCGCTGGCGTTATCTAGCATGTACATATCCATCGCGGTGGAGTACGCCTTCTGGTCCGACTGGACACGAGAGATTTTGGCTCGGATCTGCGCATTCATAAAATTAGGCACTGCAATCGCGGCCAAAATGCCGATAATCGCGACCACGATCAAAAGTTCAATTAACGTAAATGCTTTGCGGGACATAGATCGTTCCTCATAGCCGTTGGAATAGAAAAAGTGGGAAAGGGGGAATCCCCGCTTGGATTCCCCCACTGTGTCTTTCCTTGCGATTAGAACAAACTCCAATCCGCCACCGCAGCGGGGACGAAGTAATCCAACTGCCCTTCATTCAGCGCGCCCCGGGTAATTTTCACCCGGTCCAGATAGCCGACATACGCCAAGCCACCGTTGGACTCGCTGCCGATGATGAAGTCCCATACATCCGCGAAACGGACGCCACCGGTATAGGGACGGGTTTCTTTCAGCACGCCATCCACGAAGTAACGGAACTCTTTGCCCATTTCATGTGCGGCGGCAATATGATGCCACTTGTTGTCATCCGGAATTTCCGCCTTGGAAGAGTGGGCATCCAGAATCCCGAAGGTGGTAACCGTCAGCAATGCGCCACGGTTGCCAGCTGGACGGTCGGCCGCGGTCGAGTTCATAAACGGAGCACCCGACTCATTGAAATTATAGGCCACGGCCGTATTGGCCAATGGAGCTTTGGGCGACGCGGCACTGCTATCCAATTCATTGGCTTTCAACGCGCTATTGTGGATCCGGAGCCGATCGATCAAGCCGTTGAACGAGCTGCCGCCATCATGCGCGGACCCGATGCTCAGCAAGGTGTTTTCATAGTCCCGGCCGGCCGCGTTCCCATCGGCCACGGTTTGAGCCAGTTGGCCATCCAGGAAGAAATCGACACCTACACCAGGAGTCCAAACATAGGCGAGATGGTGCCACGCGCCATCCACAGGAACATGCACATCGCCCGCGGTGATGTCAACGATGCCCAACAAGGTGAAGACAGGAGAATCCCCACTAAATCCCGCTTTGAGCGAGTTCCCAATCCGTAGAATATCGGTATAGTCGGTCAACGCAGTGGGATTGATCCACGCTTCGACTGTCACTGGACCTTCCTTGGGTGGGAGGACCGGATTCACGGCATCGTCCACCGTCAAGCCCGAGTTGGGTTTGATGGAACGATCGCCAGCCTGTCCACTGGGAGAGGAAGCCAAACTATCCGCTTTCGTGCCACTGGGGCGGAAGGAGAAGGAATAGCCATTCTGCCCACCGATCCCATAGGCAAAGAGAACGGCACGGCTGGAAACTTGATCGGAAGATTTGAATTTCAGCCACGCTTCAAAGGTGAAATTCTCGTCCTCGAACTGCATGATATCCATGTCATCGGTGAAGATGACGCGGTCGGTGCCATCAAAATACAGCGAATAGTCATTCGCCACACCCTTCGGGCTATCGGACGTGAACATCGGCCGGGAATTGGTCGACCGTTCCGCCGCAATCGCGACAGCCGGACGGGCAACCGCCGTGCTGTTTTGGTAGGGTAACTGGCTTTCATCAAAATTATAGGCAACCAAGGTATTCGCCAGGGCAGGCTTTGCAGTAGCAGCCGCACTGTCCAGATCGGCCGCGGTCAGCAGCGCGTTGTGAATCCGTACCCGGTCAAGCAAACCATTAAAGTTACTGGAACCGTCATACGAGGATCCCAGGCTGAGCTGCTGGTTTTGGTAATTCCGCGCCGCGCCGGTCGCTTCCACAAAGGCGGCTTGCACGCCATCCAGGAAGAAAGTCACACCGACTCCCGCTTCCCAGACATAGGCGACATGGTGCCATTTGCCATCCAAGGGAACCTGCACGGTGGTTTGCACATCCACGATCCCCAGGAGGGTAAAGACCAGCGTGCTGTCCGCAAATCCGGCTTTGAGCGAATTGCCGATCCGACAGATATCCCGCCAGCCCAATAATTCATCGGGCTTCACCCAGGCTTCCACAGTCAGAGGGCCCTGCTGTACAGCCAAAACCGGGTTGACATCATCATAAACCAGCAAGCCGCCATTGGGACGGAACGAACGATCACCGGCCTTGCCACTGGGGGAAGCGGTCTCCGAAGCGGGCAGCAAGGACGGATCCAAGGCCACTCCCAGATTCGCGACAAATTCCCCGTTGTTATCCGTCACGGTGCTACCGCTTCCCTCATTGAACTCCCACATGTATACATCGCCCGCCTGCTGGCTGTACGCCGGAGAAAGGACCAAGGCCAATGCACACACAACGACCCATTGTGAAAATCTTGCTATCTTCATACTATTTCCCCTTTTCAGATTGAATTCCCTGTTTTTCTCGCTTCTCAAATCATTCCTGGGTAACCATGATTTCCATCGTCAGCACCTTCCGATACACCCATACCTCCTTTCCGCAAGATCGGTCAATCCATGATCGATTAATTATTTACATCTCATTAATAAAAATAGAAGAATTCAAAAGGCTTGTCAAGGCTCTTTCGCATCAACGATTCTTCTATCTATCGATTCTTTCAAACGACTTCTATTGTACGCCCGCTTCAATCAGACTGATTCATCGCGAGTGTGGCGGTTCAAGCGCTTTAAACTATTGATTTTGTTATGCTTCCGTTACAATCAGGCTATTTGCGTGGCGATCCAGAACACGGATCACTGCTGTAAGATATTGAATTTTTTTAACTTACACTACCACAACAGGCAATAGGCGGTTTTTACGTCTCCTCTTCCCTTTTTGTTATAATGATCTTTTTCGTAGATCGACGAGAGACTCATCATTTTTCTCCTTTTCTATCGAACCGAGACACTGCGGTTCGGGTTAAGGCTTTTATTAAATCATTGATTTCGTTGAACTTCCGTTGCATTATAGGCTAATAAAAGG
>JAVFAP010000544.1:0-3371 GCA_034002445.1 bacterium
CGTGAACCTGGGTTCTGCTGGGGTGAATTGGAATACTACGAAAATTATCAAGGGAGGATGCGAGGATGAATACACAAAATAATCCCGAACAGAACGGGTTGAATCGGCGGGGATTTCTGGGTACCGATTCCGCGTTGGCGGCTGGGCTTGGGGCGGTGGGATTGGCTGGGGCGGAGGCGAAGCGGCCTCCGGTGGTGATGTTTACCAAGCATTTGCAGCATTTGAATTATGAAGAGATGGCGGCCGCGCTGGCGCGGATGGGGTATGATGGTGCGGATATCCCGGTACGCAAGGGTGGGCATGTCTTGCCGGAGCAGGTCGAGATTGACTTGCCCAAGGCGGTGCGGGCAGTGCGGGTGGTGGGGCTGGATGTCCCCATGATTACGACGGATATCGAAGATCCCGCTGACCCCAAGACCGAGCCTATTCTGCGGATGATGGCGGAACTGCAGATCCCTTATTACCGCATTGGCACCTGGCACTACAACCCCCAGCAGGATGTGATCGCGCAATTGCACGCCTGGGGCGAGAAAATGAAACGCCTGGCGGAATGGAATCAGAAATATGGCGTGCGGGCGGGGTATCATAACCATTCCGGCCTCAACTACATTGGCGGCCCGGTCTTCGATGTGTATGAAATGCTGCGGGGTGTTGATCCAGAGTGGGTGGGCTGCAATTTCGATACCGGGCACGCGGTGGTGGAAGGCGGGGGTGGCGCGTGGCGCACCAATTTCCGTTTGCTGGCCAGCCGGATCAAGATGTCGGCGGTGAAAGATTTTATTTGGACCAAGAGTGAGAAGGGGTGGCGGCATCAGTTTTGTCCTATGGGAGAGGGTGCCGTGGATTGGGTGGAAGCGCTGAAACTGTTCAAAGCCATTGGGTTTACGGGGCCGTTTTCCATTCACATGGAATACCCGACCGCGGGCCAGACGAAGGAAGAGCGAGAGGCCAATCAGATCAAGGATATGGAGCGGGATATGCGGGTGCTGCGGGACCGGATGGCGCAAGCCGGATTTTGAGCGAGCCAGAGCGGATTGCCGGGCGTGAAGAAATCTAGTCTGGCCGCGCCCCAGGCGGTATGGATTGCTAGCCTTCTTAACCAATTTATGCTATTTTGGGCCTACCAAAGAAATCTGAGCAAGATGGCAGACCCAAATCCCGTGGCGTTACACGTTGCGCGTGGGACGCGGAGGGATACCGGGAACGGCCAATCTGGATACAGAGACCAATTTCAACGTTTTTGGGAGTCAATCATGGGTGAATATCAGAGCTTATATGATGCGATTTTAAAAGGGGATGCGGAAGCCGCCAAGGCGGTGACCCAGCAGGCGCTGGCGGGAAACGCGGAGCCCATGTCCCTGGTGACGGATTACATGGTCCCAGCCATGGATGAAGTGGGACGCCGGTTTGAATGTGAAGAATTTTTTATCCCAGAACTGCTGATCGCGGCACGGGCCATGAAGGGGGCTCTGGAACTAATTCGTCCCAAACTGGCCGAAAAAGGAACCCAGATGATCGGCCGGGTGGTGATAGGAACGGTCAAAGGGGATTTGCATGATATCGGCAAGAATCTAGTGGGTTCCATGCTGGAGGGAGGCGGCTTCGATGTGATCGATTTGGGTGTGGATGTGTCGCCGCAGAAATTTGTTGATACCCTCAAGGCCAACCGTACTGATATTGTGTGCCTTTCCACGCTTCTCACCACCACCATGCCTTCGATGAAAGAGACGATTGAAACATTAAAGAGTGCCGGCGTGCGCGACAAGGTGAAGGTGATTGTGGGCGGCGCTCCGGTTACGCAGGAATTCGCGAAGGAAATCGGGGCGGACGCGTATGGAGAAAATGCACGCACCGCGGTGACATTGGCCCGCACGTTTCTTTCCACGAACTAATCCGAGGTTCTTATGAATTCCCTAATTCAACACCTTCTCGAAAGCGGCCCGATCACCACGGATGGCGCGTGGGGAACCCAGTTACAAGCCTTGGGGATGCCGATCGGGGAATGCCCGGACGCGTGGAACTTGACTGAGCCGGACCGGGTGGAGATGGTGGCCCGTTCGTATGTCCAGGCGGGCAGCCAGATCATTTTGACCAATACCTTTGGGGCATCCCGCGTGCGTCTGGCGGAATTCGGCCTAGCGGACCAGGTTGCGGAGATCAATCGGGCGGGAGCGGAAATCTCACGCCGGGCGGCGGGTGACCTCGCGCAGGTATTCGCCTCGATCGGGCCGACCGGCAAGATGTTGATGATGGGGCAGGTGACCGAAGACGAACTGCGCGCCGCGTTTGCAGAACAGGCCCAGGCTCTCGCCGAAGGGGGGTCGCAGGGGTTGGTGATCGAAACCATGTCGGATCCAGCTGAAGCCAAGATCGCGGTCGCGGCCGCCAAAACCACGGGCTTGCCCGTGGTGGGGTGCATGACCTTCGATACTGGGAAGGAAAAAGACCGCACCATGATGGGCACCACGCCCGAACAGGCGGCCGACGCGCTGGCCCAGGCAGGCGCGGATGTGATCGGGACCAATTGCGGCCAAGGGGTGGAAGGTTTCGTGCGGATCTGCCAGCGGTTGCGCGCACAAACAGGTCTGCCCCTTTGGATCAAGGCGAACGCGGGCCTGCCCGAGATGAAAGACGGTAAGATTGTCTACAACACCACGCCCGATCAGTTTGCCACGTTCGTGCAGGCTTTATTGGATGCGGGAGCCAATTTTATCGGGGGCTGTTGCGGTACCTCACCCGCGTTTATCCAGGCCATCCGCGAAAAAATCCAAGCGCTGACAGGAAAGAACTGACCGGACGATGCGCTACAAACTGATCACCTGTGAGATCATCTACCGGGAAATCTGCGCGGTGGTCTCCCGCTCGGTTCACCCGATTGATATTGAGTTTCTGCCCAAGCGCTTGCATGACATTGGGCGGGACCGGATGCTGCAAACGCTGCGTGAAGCCTTGGATCGCGTGGACGAGAGCCGTTACGACGCCATCCTGCTGGGCTACGGTCTTTGTAATAATGGGGTGGTCGGGCTTTCCGCCCGCACCATCCCGATTGTTATCCCCCGGGCGCACGATTGCATCACGTTTTTTCTGGGAAACAAGGAAGCCTACAATACCTATTTCCACCAGCATCCTGGGACGTACTATCTGACGACCGGATGGATCGAGCGGGGTAGCGATTCGCCCAGCGATGACGGGGCGCGGATCCAAAACCAATGCGGCATGACCCTGCAATATGAAGAACTTGTGCGGAAATACGGGGAAGACAACGCCAAATACCTGATGGAAGAACTATGTAACCTCACCCGAAACTATTCCCAAATCACCTATATCGAAATGGGTGTTGAGCCGGATGACCGGTTCGAGCAAAAAGCGCG
>JAVFAP010000545.1:0-3369 GCA_034002445.1 bacterium
TGCAGGCCAGACCCGAATTCGGGGTCACTTAACTTTTGCAGGGCCTGGGCCTGAATCTGGCGGACGCCTTCCGCCGAAAGCCCCAGTTTACGGCCTGTCTGACGCAGGCTGTATGTCACTTCATCCTCATGCAGCCCAAACCGGCAGGTGAGAACATCCTTTTCCTTGGGGCTCAGCATTTCCAAGGCCCGGCCGATCTGGCGTTTCAGCTCATCCAGCCATAAACCCCGTCGCAAAGGCTCTTCCATCTCGGCTTCCAGCCGGTCTTCGATGGTTTGGCCATCCTCGTCTTCGGTATAAAGAGAAATCACCGTGGTGCTGAGGTTTAAAACGGCGTCGACCTTGGCCGCTGGCAATCCAATCCCCTCGCCGATTTCCGCGCTGTTGGGTTTGCGCCCATGGGTCTTGAGAAAGCCGTATTCAAAATTCTTGATCTTCTTCAACGTGCTGATTTTATTGATCGGGATGGTGACCGTGCGCGACTTTTGCTCGATCGCCCGCTGGATGAACAACCGAATCCACCAGGCCGCATAGGAGATCAGGCGGCATTTCTTTTCTGGATCGAAACGGTCGATCGCTTCCATCAAACCCAGGTTGCCTTCCTGGATCAAATCGGCCAAGGTCAGGCCTTGATTGCGGTACTGTAACGCCACACGGACAACAAACCGCTGATTGGCTTCGACCAGCCGGATCCTCGCCGCGTCATCGTTGGAGCGGATGACCTGGTCCAGAAGAGTCTTTTCTTCCTCGGGAGTCAGCGGTTTATGGTCGATCCCTTTTAATTGCCGCTTGATGACTGCTCGGTCAAACATGATCCTCTCCATCGGTTCCGGGTCCGCTCCACAAGAACGGCCTGTGTTGTGTGCCTTCACTGATATAGTGTCGCTGGAGAGCCAAAAGTTGGAAAATTTTTCAATTTTTTTCAATTCCCATTTCCCGGGATTCATTATACGGACAACATCCCTCCCCTTCTTCAAAGTAAAAAACGGCTCTACCCGTCCCAGCCTCGAAACAAACAAATACCCAACGCTCCTCGATGCGTTTTCGTCCATAAACCAAAAACCGGGACGCGGCTTGCGCCACGCCCCGGTTTGCTTTTGGGAGAATCCGCTGGCTTAGAAGAACACCAGGTACAGCGCCAGCAAGACACCGCAGATCAGCAGGCCCAGCACGTTGAAGGTGGTCCCGGTCTGGTAGGAAACTTCTTGCTCCATCTTTTCATACGCTTCGTGGGCGGTGTGCTTGGTGTAGAGCGACACCACGATCCCCACAATGAAGATAATCGCCATCGCCACGCCCATCTGGTTCATGAAGGGCTTCAAGAACGCGATCACAAAGGCAGTCGGCGCAAGTCCCGGCACGACATCCGGCAGATGCATCATCAGCCCCGGCGTGAATTTCAGCAAGGCCGAAACGGGAATGGTCAACAGCACCATCCACAACGCCGCCGTGGCGGTGGTTCGTTTCCAGAACAGCCCCAGGAAGAAGATCGCCACGACACCCGGTGAAACCATCCCCGTGTATTCCTGGATATACTGGAATGCCTGCTCCAAGTTCCCCAGTTTCGGCGCGATGGGGATGGCAATCAGCACCACCACCACCGAGGTAATCCGGCCAATCCGGACCAGCAAGCGCTCGGAAGCGTGGGGATTGATCTTACGGAAAATATCCATGGTAAAAATGGTCGCGGTACTGTTGACCATCGAGTTTAACGAAGAAATTATCGCCGCCACCAAGGCTGCGATAATCAAGCCCTTAAAACCAGCGGGAACCAGCGTGGCGATCAGCACCCCATAGGCTTTATCCGGTTTGGGGATCACATCCGCATATAAGGCATACGCCACGATCCCCGGCAAAAGCACCACTACAGGAACAATCACTTTCAAGAAGGCCGCGAACACCAACCCGTGTTGCGCTTCCTTCAGATTTTTTCCGGCGAGTGCCCGTTGCGTAATGTATTGGTTACAGCCCCAATAACTGAGGTTGGCCGCCCACATCCCCCCGAAGAAAATCCCGATCCAGGGATAGTGTTCATGGTTCCAGGGCATGACAGTATGGAAGTGATCCGGCGCCTGCTCCAGAAGGTTGCGGAACCCGGTCAAGCAGCCTTCTCCCTGCCCCATCGCGTTCAAGCCAAAGAAGGTTACCGCCAAGCCCCCGATAAAGAGAACCGTAACTTGAATGACATCCGTCCAGGCCACCGCTGTCAGACCGCCCGTCAGGGTATACAGGAACGAAATTAAAAATAATCCGACAACGCCATAGATCAGTTTAAATTCAAACCCTGTCGCAGCCAGAAAATCCTGCCCAATGATGTTTTGCAACGTCAACGCCCCCAGGTACGATACCGAGGTCAGGTTGACAAAGACATACACCAGCAGCCAGAACACACCCAGCCCCATACTGACCCGCTTATCAAAGCGCTCTTCCAGGTACTGGGGCATGCTGTAGATCTTCATTTTCAAGAAGACCGGCAGCATCCACTTGGCGACAATCAGCAGCGTGACGGCGGCCATCCATTCATACGAAACCACCGCCAACCCGCCCGCGAACGCGGACCCGGTCATCCCGATCATCTGCTCGGCGGAAATATTAGACGCGATCAGCGAGGTCCCGATAATCCACCAAGGCAAGGCCCGGCCCGCCAGGAAGAAATCTTCCGATGTCCGTTCATGATCCTTGGGTTTGCGCGACACCCAAAGCGCGATGCCAATCACAAGGACAAAATACCCGACAAATACGAGCAAATCGATATAGTTCATTCACTTTTCTCCACATTAGATGAAATGGATCGCAGTCCTCTCCCCTGAGCAAAAACATCGAGGAATGCAAGGAGGATCAGACAGGCGAATCCCCATCGCGGATTATGGCAAAAAAAACCATCCCTTTGAAGGACCGCGCTTCAGTCCGGTGAATTTTCAAAACGTTCAGTAATAAAATCTGAGGGAAATGGGGATTCGATCCGATCCAAACCCACCGGGATACAGTCAGTCTTCCATCGAATCCAGCATGGGACCAAAGGATTTTTCATACGCCAGGTGAAATTTATGCCGCAAGACCCGAGGAAAAGACCGGTTCCCCAGTGCGATCGTCTGGATGGATACCGAAGAGCGGCGCACATAAATATGGTCCGCAGACTCCAGGGACTGGTGAATCTGCCCATCTAATATTAATTCCAAATTACTGGCTTCCTTGCGGAACCACAGGCAAATCTCTCGGGCCCCATCAAAAACCAGGGGCCGGTTAAACAGGGAATGGGGAGAGAGGGGAGTAATGATCAATGCCGCCAGCGAAGGCTCCAAAATCGGTCCCCCAGCAGAGAGCGAGTGGCCTGTGGACCCGGTCGGCGTCGCGATGATCAGCCCATCC
>JAVFAP010000546.1:0-3359 GCA_034002445.1 bacterium
CCAAAGATGGTTTCGACTTCCACATAGGGCACGCCAACTCCGCCCACGCCGATGGTGTAGATGCGCACTCCCAGGGCCTTGGCCATGTCCGCGGCGGTGAGGGGATCGATTTGCCCGGCGTTGTTGGCCCCATCGGTGATGAGGATGATCACCTTGCTTTTCGCTTCCGAATAGCGTAAGCGGTTGAGGGATGAGGCGAGGGCGTTGCCGATGGCGGTGCTGGTTTCGGGAATCATGCCGATAAATGTGTTATTTAAAAACGATTTGACGATGCCGTAGTCGACCGTGAGTGGGCATTGCAGGAAGGCTTGTTCGGCAAAGACGGTCATGGCAATGCGGTCGTTTTTGCGGCCGTCGATGAACCGGTCCACCGAATCCTTGGTAATTTGGATGCGGGTGGCCTTGTTGCCGTCATCGGTGTCGATGTACTTCATGCTGCCAGAGACATCCAGGGTGAGGACGATATCCACGCCCTCGGTGTAGACCTCACTGGTTACCAGTTCGGCTTGGGGCCGGGCCAGCGCCAGGATAAATAGGGCCAGCACCAGCAGGCGCACCAGGTATAGGATGTGCCGCACGGTATGCGAGAGGGGGCGCCGGGTTCCGGTTACGCCGAAGATGCGTTTGACCCGCTTGATATCCGAGTACACCAGGGGGGCCTGGCCCTGGCGGTTCCAAAAGCGCGAGGCCAGGATGGGGATCAGCAGCAAGAGCAGCAGGTAGGCTTGATAGGCAAAGCGCATCGTCAACCCTCCTTGCTCTCGACTGCCTCTGGGGCAGGTGACGCCGTGACGGAATCGGGGGAGACTTCTTCAACTTTGGTCAGATCGACGATTCGCACGGCCAGATCGATGGTTGCGTTGAGTTCATCCCCCTTCGGCTGGTGTTTGGCGAATTTGATCAGGTCGCAGGCTTCGAAGAAAGATTGGAACGATTTTTCGATGGAGTCTCCCAGGCGGCGGTATGCCAGTTCGCGCTGAATTTCATCGGAAGTCATATCCAGGGCGTCGAAATACCAGCGCTGTTGGATGTAGACCCGGATAATATTGCTGAGTTCGATCGAGAATTCTTTGTACTTCTTTTGCTCGATCAAGTCGGTCCGGCCGCGTAAGGCATCCAATTTGTGGTACGCCAAAACGTGTGGTGGCAGCGGGGGTTGGGCTGGCGCTTCTATTGGCGCGTTTTTGCGTTTCCAAAGCCAGTAGAACAGCCCCGCGAAGGCCAAGAGGGCCGCAAGTATCGCCGCGACAAGCCAGGCACGGCTGGGGCCGGAAATGAGCAGGGGGTCTTTGATATCCCGGATATCCAGATTTTCTGATTCCTCTGGTGTCAGGCTTTTGACTTTGATCTGGATGGGGTTGGTTTTAAAACTCCCCACAGCGCCATCGGCTGTTTGGAATTTGACATCTAGCGCGGGGATTTCAAACTCTCCGGTAAAGTAGGTGGAGAGCAGGTAGCGGCTGGATTGTTCGATCCGCCCATCGGGCAGGGTTTTTTCTGGCTGGGGGAGGATATCTTTAATCTCAAACTGTCCCAGGCTGAAGTCCCAGCCCTTCTCCAGAATGGTCACTTCGGGTTTACGAGTGAAGGTGACGGTCAGCTCGAAGACATCCCCGATCAGAATCTCGTTGCGATCGACGCTGGTGGAGACTTCTGGATACAAGGCCGGCGGGATGGCCTGGGTGGCATCCATGGGTAGATCCACCGCAGTGGCGGCTGTGATGATGGCGTAGGCGAGAACAGCAAGGGGTTGCATCATAATCATCGTGGCTCTAGGACTCTCGTTAAGGCGTAGATGTAGCCGTTGCTTCGTTCACGGTATGGGCGAATAGGGCTTGCTCGTAGATTTTGACATGCTCGGCTTCCAGGAGGCGCTGGGTGAGTTCCATGCGTTTTTCTTCTTCCTTCATGCGCCGCACCCGTTGTTCCACCTGGGCCTGGATTTCTTGCAGGGGAGGGAGGTGCGCGGCGGATTTTTCCAGGATTTTGAAGAGATGATACCTGCCTTGGTGTTCGACCGGTGGGCTGATTTCCCGCGCTTCGAGCGCCATCAGGGCCGCGACGGTTTTCTCATCGGGGCCTATCCCTGGCAGGGTGTCGTTGGAGGCGTAAATCCGGCCGAGCACGCCCCCCTGGTCCTTGGTTCGCGCATCCAGGGAGCGGGTTTTTGCCGCTTCCTCGAAGGCCAGGCCTTGTTCGATTTCTTGGCGAAGCGCTTGCGCCTCTTCCAGGGTTTTCAGTTGGATATGGGCGATCTGGGCCGAGGCGGGTGTGGTGAACTCTTGGGGATTGGCCTTGTAGTACAACTCCACATCGCTGGGAGAAACAGAGATGGCGTTACGGACCTCTTCGGTGTACACGCGGGTGGCCAAGAGGTTCTTTTCGAATTCCTGCATTTGTTTGCGCACATCGGGATTGTTTTGATAATCCTTCCGCAGCGCCATATCGTAGAGCAGATCGTTAAACAGTTTAGATTTCAAAAACTCCAGTTTTTGTTGCGGGGTTTGGAACTGGGTGCGATAAACTTCGGGCAGTTGGGCGATTTCGCGCTCCACGGTTTCCAGATAAATCTTGCGGTCCCCAATTGTCGCCACGATGGGGCCGGTCCCGGTTTCATCGGGATGGAGGTCTGTCAGTTGTTTCAATTTTTTTTGGGCGTCGAAGCCGCGTTTGAGTTGTTCATAGCAGGGGACTTTCTTTTTATCGGCTTCGATGGCGATTTTCGTTTCGGGGTAGAGATCGCTGATCTGGATAAACGTCGCCAAGGCGTTTTGGTATTCTTGTGTTTTTTCCAGATAAATGGTCCCGATGCGGTACAGGATATTGGCGCGCAGTTCCGCATTCAGCGCGGGATGGGCCAGATATTCCCGGTAGATGGCGATGGCCTGCGGGTAGAGTTCTTCCGATTCCAGTTTGGCCGCCAATTGCCGCATTTTCTCCGCGGGGACCGGGGCGGAGGGCTGGCCGGTGAGCACAAAGAATTGCATTGTGATACCAAGGATAACCAAGATGAGAATGAGTAGGTTCAACGCTGCGTGTTTCATCCGTTCCTCTCCTGGAAAAGGGATTGTGGCTGCCAAGGCATGGCGAAACTAGTACCGCCGTGCACGCTGCTGAAAAAAACGGACCAGGGGATCGATGTAGGACTGATCGGTCCGCACGGGCACATGGTCGATTTTCATCCGTTTAAAGTTCGTGGATAGCCGCGACAAATCGGTGGCGGCTTCTTGGGCGAAATGGCTCCGCACGGCGGGATCGTAAGTGTCGATCACGATGATCTCGCCGGTTTCGGCATCCTGGAGTTCCAAGAATCCAATGGGCGGCATCTCCACCTCACGGGGATCGGTGATGCTGATGGT
>JAVFAP010000547.1:0-3359 GCA_034002445.1 bacterium
TTCCAGCATTTCGGTGACTTTGTTCACACCGAAATACGTCTCAATTTCTGCACTCTGTAGGCCCAGGCAGGCTAGCACGTTGGCGCCCTTGACCGCGTCGATCTGGCTGCCCGCGCCCATGACCACCAGGCAATCGGGCTGGTGGTGCAGGATATAGGTTTCCAGGCGGTAGACATCCTCCAGGGGGGAATTGGGTTTGGAGCCGGGGAAAGCCTGGCCGGCGATGATTTCGATGCCAGCTTCGCGTAACGAATCCGCCACTTGGTAAACATGGGGCTGAAGCCAGTCGGAGGGGTTGGCGATCAGCAGAGCTTTTTGTCCCAGCGGGTGCAGCATCGATCCCGCTTTGGATAGGACATCCAATCCAAATTCGTAATTATCCCCTTTAAATTGTTTGATCAGTTGAGCCGCTTTTTCGATTATGTGCATTTTATACTCCATGAGGTCCATCGAATTCACGTGTTGAGGGTTCCTGGTTCTCTTATTATAAAGGACGGAACCGGTTTGGCCTAGATGGGGGAGCAAAATCCCAAAATCCCCTTTTTTCTGGTTGAAGAGGGAATGGATTCTTACCCCCGGATCGGTTACCCTGTAGAAAAGTACCGGCGTATCAGGACCAAGCCATGATGGAATTCCCTCGAATCGAAAAGGGTTTGCCCCGAAATATCGTATTTGAGTCTCCGCATCAGGCGTGTGAGCTACCGGAAGAATGCCAAGCGTATCCTGCCCTGGTCACCCAAGCGGCGCGTCGTTGCGATACCCATATCGATACGGTCGGGCGTCTGTTGTTGGAGGAAGTGGGGGGGGTGTTGCTTTCGTCCCCTTTTTCCAGGATGGTGGTGGATCTCAACCGGGGCGTGGATCGGGTGGATGCGCGGGTATGCCCTGCGTGGCCTGGGGCGCGTGTGTATGAAGATGGGGGAGTGATCGTCCCTTATCTCAAAAAGCGGGGGCGGCTTATTCCACTGTATGAGCATTCCCTTGGGGGGGATGAGGTGGAAGCACGGCTGACCCGGTACTGGTACCCCTACCATGAAACGTTGCGGCAGTGCCTGAATGGGATGATGGCACGCTATGGGCATGCCATTTTGATCAGCCTCCACAGTGCCGTACCCACTTGTAGCCCTGAGGCCACGGTGGCCCGCCCCGTGGTGTATTTGGGGACGGGGAATGGGGCGACATGCGACGCTTCGCTGCTTTCCCTGTTGCGCGGGATGATCGAAAGCCAGGGCGCGCAGGTGGTCACACAGGATTATTATCAGGGTGCGTTTACCACCCAGGCCTACGGGCGGGAGAAAGAAATCCAGGCAGTGCAGATTGAGTTTGACCGGCGGTTTTTGGGAGAGGGGATGGTGGAGGGTGTTTTGGCCGGGGCCGCACGGAATCTGATCCACGCTGTCGCGGTGGGGCTGCGTGCCATTTCGGTCGCGGGCGAGCGCCCGCCGGCCACGGGCCGAAGCAAGCGGGCTGGCAGCATGCGTTCGTACATTGATCCTCTCAGCGGGGAGATACAATATTATTAATTCGCTATTCTTGTCCGCTAGTAAGTTTTTGATCTGTTGCTAGTATGGATAGGATATAATCCGGGCCCAAGACCCGAGTACAAGACAGAATGCAATAAAATTTAAAAATAGATGGATTGAGAGTTGACGAAAGGAGCATTCCGATGATCAGCGCCAAAATGGAAGAAGCCTTGAATAACCAGATCAATGCCGAACTGTATTCGTCGTATTTGTACTATGCCATGTCGATGCACTTCGAATCGGTCGGTCTCAAAGGATTTGCGGTCTGGATGAAATTCCAGGCCCAGGAAGAGATGATGCATGCGGTCAAGTTTGCTGACTATCTCAATGACCGGGATGGGCGGGTGAAACTGGCGGGGATTGAAACCCCACCCAGCCAGTGGGACAATCCGCTGGCCTGTTTTGAGGTCGTCCTGGAGCATGAGCAGAAGGTCACGAAATTGATCAACGACCTCTCCACCCTGGCCATGCAGGAAAATGACCATGCCGCCCGCACTTTTTTGGAGTGGTTTGTGGATGAACAGGTGGAAGAAGAAGCGAACGCCCGCCAAATTATTGATGACCTGAAACTGGTCGGCTCGGATAAAAGCGGTCTGTTCATGATCAACCGGGAACTGGGACAGCGTCAGCCTCCGGTCATGCCGGATACCAAAGCGTGATGATTTGATTGACCGAACGGGGCCTGGATAGTTTCAGGCCCCGTTTTTGTCTTCTCCGCAGTGCGTTTACCGAGAAGGAGGAATCCGTATGCCAACTTGGTGTGATATGATGTGCCCTCATGCGGAATGGCCGCAAGAGGAAGCCTTGGATGGTTCCGGTTCGTGCCGGACTTTTATTGCGGTGCAGTGTACGAAATACAACCAAATCACGGCGAAGAACGGCCCCTGCCTGGATCTGCGCCAACTTTCCCCCTCCAAATCCCGTGCCCAAACCTCCAAAAGGAGCGCGAAGAAATAAAAAAGGCGGCTGAAACCAGCCGCCTTTCGATCCGTACATGGAAGCGGGTTAGAAAGTTCCGCCCACGATCTGGCTGTTGATAACAAAAATATTTCCGCTTGATATAACCCCGTTGGAGGGATCGAAGATAAAGTTCCCCTTTTTCTCAGAAACGAGTCTGTAATCTTCGACTCCCCAGGGGAAATCCTGATCGCCATCCGGTCCCAGGGAGGTCATCAGGTATTCGACTCCAACTCTGGCCATCATATTGAATTGCCCGCTGGAATTTTTGCAATTGGGTGTGCCGTTTGGCCCGAATGAGATCCGCGAGGTATATTCGTAGACGGGCTTCATCCCGGTTTTGATGGTTTGCCGGTTTTCAAATTGGGGGTTGATTTGGGCAAACGCGTCTTCGGGTAGACTCGACATGTAGGCAACCGGCGTGGTGAGCGGGACATAGGAGAGGTGTTCGGCCTGCCCCACGCCGCAGTCGCCATCAAAGGTGTATTGATTGTTATCCAACCGGTATTGTTCTTCCGCCATGGCTACAGCCTTCATATCCCCCACCACCCGGGCGATCTTGGCTCGGTTTTGGGCATTCATGAAGTTGGGAACCGCGATCGCCGCCAAGATGCCGATGATGGCCACGACGATCAATAGTTCGATGAGTGTAAAACCTTTGTTCTTCATTGATTGACTCCCCATGTTTTGAGAATAGACCTTGAGAAGAATGCAGAACCGCATTTCATTCTCTTCCCCTTATATGGCGTAATGATATCCAGGAAAAGTAAATCGATTAAGTACAGGAGGGAGGAATTCTGTACAATTTTGTCTTTTAACAGGATGGATCGACAGAATTGGGGGGGGCGGGGGAGAGGAATTGCCCCAGGGTATAGGCGA
>JAVFAP010000548.1:0-3344 GCA_034002445.1 bacterium
AGGTTCATTTTGGGGAGTGGAACCCTCACTACTTCCGCAACCCCCCTGGTTTTTCCTATATGAACGCGGCCTGGTTTCCCTTTTGGCTGCAAATCCAAACTCCGGTCTATGTGCCGGAATGGCTGGGGATCGATCCCCTACGGCTGCGCCCCTCCACGCGTGTGAAAGCCACGTTTCTGTACCGTCCGTTTGATTTGGTCGCGGGGGCGCGGATGCTGGCGGCTCTCTTGGGGGCATGCACGATTCTGTGGGTTTTTTTGCTCGCGCGGGAATTCGTTGGAAAGCACCTCGCCCTGGGGGCATCCGCACTCTATACCGTCTCTTTCTTATCTGTCCGCGACAGCCATTTTGCGACGAATGATATGGCCATGGCGTTTTGGGTGACTCTCGCGGGTTGGTTGATGGTCAAAGCCTACCGTGGCGACCGCACCAGGGATTGGATCCTGGCCTCCGCCTTGGGGGGCATTGCGGTGGCGATGAAATACAACGCTTTCCCGCTTCTGCTAGCGCTTGGAGTGCTCCGATTTCTCTCTTTGAAAAAAGGCGAGGCTCCTTTTTCCTGGCTGATCTATGTCCGGTCTTGTCTCCTTTATGGCGGCGTGGCGGTTTTGACTTTTTTGTTGATTTGCCCTTTTCCTTTTCTCGATCCTTCGACCTTTTGGAACGAAATACGCGATCTGTCCGAAAAAAGCCAGAACCAATGGTCTGGCCAAGCGAATATCTGGTCCGGGTGGATGCTGCTGGATACGCTCTACACCAGTGAAGGCGGTCTGACGCTGCTATTCGCCCTTTTGGGGCTGGGCCTTGCCTGTGCGCGGTGGCAGTGGGAATTGATTCTTTTCCCCCTTTTGTATTCCCTCCTGATCATGACCCATCCTCTCTTCTTCGCGCGTTTTGCGATCCCCTTGCTGCCCTGGTTGGCGCTGCTGGCTCTCCTTGGTATTCGGGAAACGGTGGGGCGATGGCGGTGCCGCAATGCAGGAATGGGGATCTTGCTGTTGCTTTGTCTCATCCAGCCTCTGGCCAAGGATTTGCGCTTCCATGCGTTGATGCGGCAGACCGATACCCGGATCCAATGTGTGCATTGGTTTAAAACGTCAGTACCCGAGCCGGTGTTGATCGCGGCGGGCATGTTTGGCATCCCCATCCCCTACCGCAATGTAGAGCCTCCCTGGTCCACCTTGCTGGATACACGGTTCGTCTTGATTGACACGTTGCCCACGGACGAGTTGTCGCGGTTGGATCAGTTATCCTACCCCCTGCGCTATATTGCGCTGAGCCATTTCGATCCCTTCCCCGGTCATTGGCCAGAGTTTCTGGAGGAACGCAGGCAGGCCGTGTGCCGCTATCTTCAGACGGAGAAACCGATCCAGGTGTTTTCCCCCTTCCGCGATGGGTGGGAAGGAAGAGTGGATGTGGAGGATTCGTATGCGCCTTTCCGGGATTTATGGAGTCGAAGCGGCCCAGGACCCCAAATTGAAATTTACCAAAGATCATAAAATAAAAGTTGAGAATCATTGCGAAAAGACCTAAAAATCCGTATGATTTAAACGCCGAGTGAACGTGCTGCGTCGTCCAGTCTCATATCGCGAAAAAGAGAGCCTTCTTAATGATCATTTCGTTAATCAATAATCTTGCCCTCCTGTTATCGCTGAGTATCTGCCACATCTTCATCCTGCGGCGCTGGCCCAAACGATCCCGCAGCCACAATATTTTGGCAGGGATCCTGTTTGGTTTCATTTGCATCGCGGGGATGATGAATCCGTTCAACCTGGTCGAAGGGGTGTTCTTTGACGGCCGTTCCATTGTGGCCAGTATCGTTTCCTTTTTTTATGGTCCACTAACGGCGGTGGTGCTGGCCACGATCGGCAGTGCCTATCGGATCTCGGTAGGAGGAAATGGGGCCTTATGCGGGGTAGGGGTTATTACAACATCGGCATTTTTAGGCGTGGTGTTCCACTACTGGCGCCAAAAAGACCCGGCGGTTGTTCAGCCGGGTTTTCTTTATTTCTTCGGGATCCTTGTCCATCTCTCGATGATGGCCTGGATGCTGACCATCCCCATTTCAACGCATGATTATCTTTCGGTCGCGATTCCGGTCATGCTTTTGTTCCCTGTGGGAGAAAGCCTGCTGGGCCTGTTTTTGATCGATCAGGAAAAAAGCGTGGCCGCGGTGAAAGCGCTGGAGGAGAGCGAAAAGCGCTTTCGTGGTGTGGTGGAGAATATCCCGGTTGGGATCGCGATCAATACTGAAGTCGGGGATGTCGAGTATTTCAATAAGGCCTTCACCCAAATCACGGGCTATACAATCCAGGATGTTCCAACCCTGGATGCGTGGTGGCCCAAGGCTTATCCCGACCCGGACAAGCGGGCTCGACTCCAAGCGTTTTGGTTGAGTGTTACAACCAAGGCCAAAGACGAGAACCAGCCTATCCCCGCATCGGAATACACCATAGCATGCAAGGATGGCACGGTAAAATCCGTCATGGTTCAAGGCCTTTTTACCGGTGGTAAATTCTATACCGTTTTCCATGATGTGACCGAACTCGAGGTGATGCGGCGCACCTTGGATAATGAACGCCGCTTTTTGGAAACAGTCTTGGAGACCATCGACAACGGTGTGATTGCCTGCAATCTGGACGGGATCTATACCCTGTTTAACCGGGCCGCGCGGGAAATGCACGAGGTGCCCTCTTCCCCTGCTGGGCAAAATGACGGGGTGAAAAAGTATGTTTTGTATCAGGCCGATGGGGTCACCCCGCTGGAGAAAGATGCCGTCCCCTTGTTCCGCGCTTTGAATGGGGAGTATGTTAAAAATGAGGAATTTGTCATCCGGTCTTCCCAAGGCAAGGAATGTATCGTGAAAGCGAGCGGGAAACCCCTGTCTGACCATGACGGCCAACAGATTGGGGCGATGGTTTCCTTGCATGATATCACTCTGCAAAAAAAGACAGAGGAAGAAAACCGCCAGTTAGAAGAGAAATTTCTGCAATCCCAGAAGATGGAAGCGATCGGCAAATTGGCGGGTGGCATAGCGCACGATTTTAACAATTTGCTGATGGCCATCAAAGGTTATGGGGAGTTGGCGTTGTTAAGCATTGGCACGGATAGCCCCGTTCGGCAGGACATCGAGGAAATCATCAAGGCGGGTGACCGGGCAGCCGCGCTGACCCACCAACTCTTGGCATTCAGCCGCAAGCAAATCTTGCAACCGGTCAATGTGAATATCAATGATCTGGTTTGAATACGGATCGGATGCTGCGCCGGTTGATCGGTGAAGATATTGAATTGGAAATTATTTTGGATGAACACCTGGGAACAGCTTTTCTCGATCCCCATCAGGT
>JAVFAP010000549.1:0-3332 GCA_034002445.1 bacterium
TTTGACAACCAGGCCACCCACTTTGACGTTCCATTGGGGAATGGGGTCTATCGCCTGGTCCATCCGGATCACTCCGAAGCCGGCCTGCTCAAGTACGGCGCGGTGGATGAATGCAGCAAACTGAACATCAACACCGCCACCCAGGACATGTTGCTTCGGCTGCCCCAGGCGGAAACGACGCCGGAGATCATCGATTGCATTCTGGATTGGCGGGACGAGGACCAAGACCCCCGCGAGTTTGGCGCCGAAGACGAGTACTATATGACGCTTGATGAGCCGTATTTGACCAAAAACACCTTGTTCGATACCCTCGATGAATTGATGATCGTCAAGGATATGAGCGTAAGTCTCCTGTATGGCGAGGATATCAACACCAACGGGATCATGGAAAACAACGAAAACGACGCGGAACTCACCTATCCCTTTGACAACGCGGATGGCAGTTTGGACAAAGGATGGTATCCCTTCCTGACGTGCTTCTCCTACGAAAAGAACACTGATGGGCAGGGCGAATCCCGCGTGAACATCAATTCCGCCAACAAACAAGCCATGCAGGAAACCTTTGGAGACGCATTGGAAGAGCGGGACATCGACAACATCATCCAGCAGCGCGATAACACCCAGTTTCAATCCATCGGGAACCTGCTGGACGTCAACGGGATCAACAAGGAAAAATTCATCGAGATCGCCGACCAGGTAACCATCTCGGATGAAGAGCGACTGATGGGCCGGATCAATATCAACACCGCGCCCACCGAGGTCCTGCGCTGCCTGTTTGGAACAGAAAATGAAGATTTGGTACAAGCCATCATCGAGTTCCGCGCTTCCTCCGACGGCCCATTCGAAAATGTCGGCCAACTCCTAGATGTGAAGGGAATGGACAATACCCAGTTTAAAAACGTCGCCAATTTAATCTGTACCAAATCCTCCGTCTTTTCGATCCGGGCGATTGGGTATATCGAACAAAGCAAAACCTATAAAGAGATTTTTGCCATAGTGGACCGGGGAGAAACCCCTCCCCAGATACGGTATTGGAAAGTGATACGATGAAAGCCAAAAAACGCGCCAACGCACTCATCATCCTGCAAAACCTCTCGGATCGATTGGTTTGGATGGAAGTCAAAAAAGAGACGGAGAAGCTGCGGATCGTCAATTGCGGAGTGGAACCGTTTTTCGCGGAGGAAGACGGAGAGGAGCATGTTTTACCAACCGAAAGCCCGCTGGATCGGCTCAAAGCGTCTCTGGAAACCATCGCCGCGAAGAAGATCAAATCCAGTTGGTACAGCCGCAAGCCGATTGTCTATCTCGCCCCCGGCCATCGGCTGACCGCTCGTTTTCTGCAAACCCCACCCACCTCGGCCGAGAACATTCGGGACTTGGTCGCGTTCGAGGTCGCTGAAGCGTTGCAGGTACCAATCGACAACATCGCCTGGGATATGATCCTCTCCTCCGCCCACACGGACCAGGCCGAAAAAAGCCTGCTGTGGATTGCGACACGCCGGGAGTACATCGATGGGGTTCTCAGCGCCTGGCCCTCGGATGATCTGTTCCCAACCCAAGTCACAACTGATCTGTGGGCCTATTATGAATTTCTCCTCAATTCCAGCCCGGAGTGGATGCAAAATCCTACCATCCTGGTCTGCCAGGAAGGAAACCGGGCCAGCATCTCCGTCGTAACCCGCGAAGCGATCTATTTTACCCGGTCGGTAACCCTGGCCCGGACCATCCGAACCGGGGAGGAATCCAGTTCGGACGCGTTGAAGGAACGGCAATTGGCGTTGGAAATTCAGCGGACCATGAGTTATGTCGCGGACCGCTTCCCTCCAGACAGTATTCAAGACATGATTTTGTTTGGGTTCGATCTGTGGGATCCCAGTTCGCTGGAAGCCTTGGCAAAGCAATACAATTACGCCATCCATCGTATTACCATCAACGATCTCCATGAGATCCTGGAAGGCGATACCTCCCTTTTGCAGCCCGAACATCTCTCCAGCCTGTGTGTCGCGTATTGCCAGGTTCAGCTGGGGCAAACCGGGCCGACCTTGCTGGAGCCAGAAGAAGAAAAGTTTTCCTTACAGGCCATGGTGCCCGAGGCAGCCCTGCCCTCCCCCAAGTTTTTGGCCACCACGGGAGCCATGTTGGGCACTCTCCTGATTTTATGGGTTGGCCAGTGGTTTTGGTATCACAACGCGGTCAACACCATGCGGTCGGAAGGGAAAACGCTGCTGAAACTGGCGGATCAACTGAAAAAAGAAGAGACCGCCTTGCGTTCGCTTTCGCAATCGCATATGGATTACAGCAAACTGTTCATCTTTCTGGCGGAGAATATGCCCGAAGGGGTTCTGGTGAAGAACATCTCCATTGACACCAAAACCGGAGTCGATCTGGTTCTGGTAGGCGGGAACCATCAAACCATCACTGGCCTGATCGAGAAGATGAACTCCAGCCCCTATTTCCGCACCATGGTGGAAAACCGGGCGGTCAACGAAAAGGACGGATTTACCGTGTACCTTAAAGGCAAACTGAAAGTCGGCGCCTAAAGGCCGATATCTAAAGTAGAGGATTGGTTCCATGCAAATATCCGAACGAGAAAAACGCCTATTGATGATCACCGCCGTCATTGCGGTCGTGGGCATCCTGGCGATCGGATGGGGGTTGTTCTCCAAACAATCCAGCGCGCCCGTTTCCGAAGGGACCGCGATGCGCCTGGATGACCTGTTCGAAAAAATTGACAATGTGGAAAGCCAGAAGGAGCGCAATTTGGTCTATAAGAAGCGGGTGGGGAACCTGGAGGGCTCGTTTGTCAGTTCCAACGAAATCACCCCACTGTTGGCGGAACTAGAGCAACTCTCCGGCCGCAACGGCGTTCGCATCAAAGGGTATACCCCCAATTTGAACAACCGCGCCCAGCCGCTGGCACGGTTGGAAATCCGGATCGCCTGCGAATGCCCCTTCGATAAGCTGGTCCAGTTTTTGGATGCAGTGCAAAAAGCCAAATACTACTTGCAACCCAGTACCATCAAAGCCTCGCTGGTCGATAAAAACCGGCCTGACCTGGATGTGCAAATCACATTGTTTACCTATCTGCTAGATCAGCAAAACGCTCCTAATGCTCCCACCACCCTGGTTACGAGAGGTGAAGAATGAACGCGTTACGCAAGAAAAATCTGGCGTCCCTGGCCCGCGCCTATTGGCAGCCGCTGGTGCTAGCCCTCTTGATCCTGCTCATCGCCCTGGAAGGATTCGCGTGGATGTCGAAATGGATCGAGTTGCGCAAAGTCGACCGGATCATTGCCAAGGCCGAATCACCCCAGACCGCCGAAGGCACGCCC
>JAVFAP010000550.1:0-3331 GCA_034002445.1 bacterium
CAGCGCCCCCCCCTCTCTCCTGCCCACCTTATTCGCCCTGAAACCCCTGGCTATCCTCAAAATCCAGTTCCTTTCCGTCATCTTCGTCTTTTTCATGATTGACCTTTTCGATACCGTCGGCACCCTTGTTGGCGTCGCCGAACTGGGCGGTTTCACCAAGGGCGGTGGCGAAATGCCCCGAGCCCGCGAAGCCCTCCTCTCCGACGCCCTGGGCACCTGTGCCGGCGCCCTCCTCGGCACCTCCACCGTGACCAGTTACGTCGAATCCTGCTCTGGTATCAGCGATGGCGCCCGCACCGGCCTGGCCAACATCGTCACCGGCACCCTCTTCATTCTCGCCATCTTCTTTTCCCCCATCGTCCGCATGTTCGGCTCCTACAACCCCATCATCGCCCCCGCCTTGATCATGGTCGGCTTCATGATGATCCGCGGCGTCAAATACATCGATTGGGAAGACGCTTCCGAAGGCATCCCCGCCTTCCTGACCATCGTCTTTATCGCGTTCAGTTTTAAAATTACCGAGGGGATCGGCTTTGGCATCATCAGTTACACCATCCTCAAACTCGCGACGGGTCAATCCAAAGCGATCAATCCCGCCCTGATCGTTCTCTCCATCCTGTTCATCATCCAATTCTTCTATTTGCCGTTTTGACCCTAAATCAGAAAAAACAAGACGGCTTTTTCAGCTTTCTGGAAAGGCCGTCTTTCTGGTTCCGGCTTGGCGGTATACAATCGTGTACAGGACCGAAGGGTTAATGGAGTACGTGGTATGGGATTATTCAACGATGTTTTGAATAAAATGAAATCCAAACTGGCCAGCACCGAGGACCATCGACCGGGGGGCAGTGTCCACATCGGCTTGGACGAGGACGCCCGGGCCGATTACAGCATCTTCCGTGGCTATTTCGATGGGATCGATTACAAGGATGGGATGCTCTATGTCTTTGGCTGGATGGTCAGCGCCAACGGCCCCTATGATGAATGCGTTCTCTATATCGATGGCATCAAGCGAGGGAAATTTGAACGCGTCAAGCGGCCTGATGTCGCCAAGGGTTTGCCCACTGTCAAGCGCGCCATCGACTCCGGCTTCCAGTTTCGGGTGGTCATGCCCGATGTCATGGTCGAAGGCATCATCCAAATCTGCGTCAAAGGCTACATCCGCGGCAAGGAATTTGCCGTGATGGAAACCGGCTTCATGCGCGAACTCTACACCGGCATGCCCATCCCCCCACCCCACCTGATCAGCCGCGTGGACGAGCAATCCAGCGGCGAATTCTACCAGCTCAAAGGCATTCAGAATTTTCTGGAATTCCGCAAGCGCATCGAAACCCATGTCGGCGCCATGGAAATTAACCGCCTCCTCGACTGGGGCTGCGGCAGCGGCCGCCTGCTCGGCTTCTTCTACTATTATTCCAACATCCCCGAACTGTATGGCTGCGACATCGATCAGGAAGCGATCGAATGGGCCCAGAAAAACTACTCCAAAGCCCAGTTCACCGCCATCTCGCCCTACCCCCCGACGGACTATCCCGCCGATACGATGGATATCATCATCGGCTTTTCCGTCTTCACCCACTTGGACCGCAAAAACCAGCTGGGCTGGCTGCAGGAAATGAAGCGCATCCTTCGCCCCGGCGGCCTCTTTATCGCCACCGTCCACGGCCTCGTCGCCGCCCGCACCATCCTCGATCCCACCGCCATGGAAATCTTTCTTCAGGAAGGATTCTATGACAACGGCGAGGATCAGCGCCTGCGCGGCGTCGCCCCCGAAGACTACTACCGCGCGGTCTTCATGACCAAAGCCTATATCCAAAATGAATGGAGCCCCTTCTTCGAAGTCGCCGAACACCTCGAACAAGGGGCCAGTAATTACCAGGATATCGTGGTCTTGCGCAAACGCGCCTTCTGAACCCAGCGCGAACCCAAACCGGCAGGCGGGCTCATTTCAAGCCCGCCCAATTTACCCTTTCATCCGCAATTTGATCAGTTCCAACAGCATGGAGGGGCCATCGGTATGCATCCGGAGGCGCGAATGCGAGGCGTCGCTCCAGGTGATGGGCACTTCGACCACATCAAACCCTTTCCGGCAGAGACGCCAGATCAAATCCACATCGAACGCCCAGCCGGTCGAATGCACCTCGCCCCGCACCTGATCCAACGCCGCTTTCTGAAACGCCTTGGCCCCGCATTGCGTGTCCCGAAACGAAAACTGGAACAAGAGCCGCACAATCAGGTTAAAGATCCGCCCGGCAATCCGCCGCGACAACGGTTGCGGGATGGCCTGTACACTCTCTGGCAGCCAGCGCGAGCCCAGCGCCGCGTCCACGCCAGCCTCCACCCGGTCGATCAACTTGCGCAACTCCGGAGCGGTGGTGGCGTTATCGGCATCCGCAAACGCCACAATCGCACCCAAGGCCAGTTCAAAGCCTTTCAAAACCGCCCCGCCCTTGCCCTGCTTCTCCGGGGTCGCCCAGTAACGCACGCAGTCGTATTCCGCCGCCAATTCCTTGGCGATCTCCTCCGTCCGGTCCTTGGATCCGTTCACGATCAGCAACACTTCCGCCGACCCCGGCGGAAACGCCTCCCGCACATAGGCAGCGTAATCCTCGACCGTTTTCCGCAACCGGGCTTCCTCATTATAGGCTGGAATGACGATGGTGTATTGCATGGCTTCCCCTCAACACGCTATCCTTAGAGTTGAATTGGCGTAAACGCGCTTAACGCGCGCAGCTGTTCCATCCGCTCGGCAATCTCCCCCTTGCCCACGCTACCCAGCCGGTTCAGGCTGAAATCTTCCACCGTGAACGAGGCCATCACCGTGCCCGCCACCGCGGCCTGCTTCAGCGTTTCCGCTTCGATATTCCCCTGCCGGGCAAGATACCCCATCATTCCACCGGCGAAGGTATCCCCCGCCCCTGTCGGATCTTTCGCCGTCCGCAAGGGAATCGCGGGGACCACAAAAATCCCCCCTTCAAAAAACAGCATGGCGCCGTGGGATCCCTTCTTGATCACCACCACCTTCGGCCCCATCGCCCGAATGGCGTCCGCCGCGTCCAGCAGGTTGGTCTTGCCGCTGATCATCTGCGCCTCGGCATCGTTCACTAGCATCAGATCCACCCGTGCAATCACCTGGCGCAGCAGATCGGGGGTGCCAGTGATCCAGAAATTCATGGTGTCGGCGGCCACGATCGGCTTCTTCGTCATCTTATCCAACACATCCAGCTGCAACTGTGGATGAATGTTCCCCAAGAACAAAAACGGCACTTCGTTGTACGGCCCGGGAATCTTCGGATCGAATTCCGCAAATACACCCAACTGCGTATCCTCGGTA
>JAVFAP010000551.1:0-3330 GCA_034002445.1 bacterium
CCGGAGGATCGCCAGCGGAAATAAAGCCACCAAACGAGCCCACAGAAGAGATCCGGTCTGCGGAGGTGACACGGTCCATCTTCCAGACCAGTACCACCCATTCGCCCCAACGGTCCGAACTGATTCCACGAGTTCCCAACCCGGTCCCATCGGGCAGGTCCAGGCGGATTTCAAAATTTCCCACCGTCCGTTCGGGAACCACAAAAACCCACATGTGAATTTCGGTGGCGCCGGTCAAATTCACCGGCTCGGGGAAGGAGAGGTTGACGCCCTGCCAGGTTCCCCCGACTTCGTTGTCATATTCGACCGCCAGCATCTGCTCGCCTTCACGCAGAGGGGCATCGCCAGCGAAATCGCTCCACTCGATTTGGGAATAGACAACCGAGTTGCCGGTATACATCCAGTCCCAGTCCAGCCCTTCAAATCCGGTGATGTCGAAACGAATTTCTTCTTGTGCCATGGCTCCTGTGCAAGCCATGACCAAAGACAACAGCAAAAATCCCACTTTTTTCATTGTTCTTCTCCAATCAGTTTGATATTTCGGGATGTTGCCCATGACGGTGGGCGCCGGGATCGGTGGAAAGCCTCCTTTCTGTTCTCGGATCGGCATCCCCCCAAAGGGGAAAGGGTTCCAAGGGTTTGATTTTGCTTTGATTCTAAATTTCATTTCTTGTCCATATTGCAAATCATACCATGAGGAGCCATGAAAATTCAATTCTGAAATTCAAATAATGCGAAATTAGATTGTATTATTTTAGAGACGGTAAAAATAAGGAGATAATTCAATATAATAAAAGATAAATATTTTAGCAATGAAACATAAAATTGGATATGCGGATAATCGATAGATTCAGGGTGGCTTGTATCACAGGTGGAATCCCTGCCTGGAGGGGAACAGGCTTGTGGTGCGGCGGGGGTAGGACCGACAAATATGGGTCCTCGATTTTTGAAGGCATTGCCGCCTGGGGAGAGAAATTCTATACTCTCTCTTAGTTTGTTTTTCTCTTATAGATGTTGTTTCTCACACCTCGCAGTGAATCAGGATAAAGAAGGATCGTTATGAAAACGCAGGAAATTCGTGACCGGTACAGAGAATTTTTCGTCGCTCGGGGCCATGAAGCATGGCCGAGCGATGCCCTCGTGCCCAAAAATGACCCCACGCTGCTCTTTTCCAGCGCCGGGATGGTGCAATTCAAGCCCTACTTCCGGGGGGAAATGGGCAATACCCTGAAACGGGCCACCACCTGCCAAAAGTGTTTCCGCACCAGCGATATCGAAAATGTCGGCCACACCGCCCGCCATCATACGTTTTTTGAGATGCTGGGTAATTTTTCTTTCGGCGATTATTTCAAGGAAGAAGCGATTCGGTGGGCTTGGGAATTTTCCGTCGATGAGATCAAACTGCCCAAGGAAAAACTGTGGGTCAGTATCTACGAGCAGGATGAAGAATCCGCCGATATTTGGAAACGGGTGGCGGGCCTCAGCGATGACCGCATTATCCGTCTGGGCGCGGAGGATAATTTTTGGCCCGCTTCGGGCATTTTAGGGCCCTCCGGTCCCTGCTCCGAACTCTATTTCGATCAGGGCCCTGCGTTTGGCTGCGGCAGCCCCACCTGCGCGCCGGGCTGTGATTGCGACCGCTACCTGGAATACTGGAACCTGGTCTTCACCCAATTTGACCGTCAGCCGGATGGCAGCCTTCCCCCCTTGGGGCGGCAGAACATCGATACCGGCATGGGGCTGGAACGTCTCGCCGCCATTTTGCAGGGCAAGCCTTCCAACTACGATACCGACGCTCTTTTCCCCATTATCCAGCATTTTGAAGAGCTCAGCGGCTATACCTACCATCAAGATAAAATCCGCGATGTCTCGTTTCGGGTTCTGGCCGACCATATCCGCGCCACGATCTTTGTTTTGACGGACAATGTCACCCCCTCCAACACCGGCCGGGGATATGTATTGCGCCGCATCATGCGCCGTGCCATCCGGCATGGGCTGGTTTTGGGCATCGAGAAAGATCTCATGGCGCCTGCCATGGCTGTCGTGGCCGAAATCAACCGCAAGGAATACCCCGAACTGGTGGAAAGCCTGAAATTCACGCAGAAAATTGCAGCGGCGGAAGAAGATGCCTTCCGCAGTACGATCAACCGGGGCCTCAATAAACTGGAAGAGATGATCGAGGATCTCCAATCCGCTGGGGTGTCTACCTTGGATGGAGAAAAGGCCTTTACCCTTTATGATACCTACGGCTTCCCCACTGATTTGACCAAGGAAATTCTGCTGGAACGCGGCCTGCACGGTTTTGATGAATCCGCCTTCCAATCTTGCATGGACGCACAGCGCGCCCGCGCCCAAGCGGCCTGGAAAGGCTCCGGCGAAACCAAGGTGGATGTGGGGATCGATCTCCAGGCCACAACCTTCACCGGCTACACTTCTACACAAGAAGAGAGCCGGGTGATTGGCCTTTTCCATAATGGCCAGCCGGTCGATGCCATCCTCGCCGGGCAAGAAGCGCAAATTGTAGTCGAAAAGACGCCTTTCTATGCCGAATCGGGTGGTCAGGCCGGGGATAAGGGCTGGATCGAAAGCGATGAGGCTTATATTCGCATCGAAACCACCCGCAAATCCGCTGCCGGAGTCTATGTCCATCTGGGCGAAGTGGAACGCGGCACCTTGCGCAAGGGCGACACGGTCCGTCTTGCCGTCAGTAAAGAATCGCGTGAGCCCACCAAGAAAAACCATACCGCGACCCACTTGCTCCATGCGGCTCTGCGGTCGGTCTTGGGCACCCATGTCAAACAGTCTGGTTCGCTGGTCGATAGCGAGGCGTTGCGGTTTGACTTCACGCATTACGAATCGGTAAAACCGGCCGAAATTCGGACCATCGAGGCGGTGGTCAACCAGTGGGTGTATGAGAATCACCCCGTCTCCATCCAAACCATGAGTCTGGATGAAGCTCAGGGCAAGGGCGCGATGGCGCTCTTTGGCGAAAAGTACGGCAACGAGGTCCGCACCGTGACCGTGCTGAATGATGACGAATCCCAAAAACCGGTCAGCATGGAACTGTGCGGCGGGACGCACGTTGCCTCCACCGGCGAAATCGGTTGCGTCCGCATTGTCTCCGAAAGTTCCATTTCTGCCGGAAACCGCCGGATCGAAGCGGTGACCGGGCCCAAAGCAGTCGAAACGGTTCAGAAAGAATACACCCTGCTCCGCGCCATCGCCAACGATCTCAAAGTGGCGCCGGATGAGGTTCCCGATCGCCTTGCCCGCATCATGGATCAGGCGAAGCAGTTAGAAAAAGAAAACCGTGAACTCAAGCAAAAATTG
>JAVFAP010000552.1:0-3325 GCA_034002445.1 bacterium
ATAGAACATGGTGACATAGAAGGTGGGGGCGAGGTGTTCGTTCAGTTTTTCGTTGGCGACCTTGAGGGCGGTGCTGGGGTAGCGGAAGGTGCTGATGAACGAATGCATGAGGGTGTGTGTGATGGCCATCACCACGGCGGCGGGGGTGCCGTGGCCGGTGACATCGGCGATTAACAGGCCCCAGTGGCTTTTGCTGATTTCGATGATATCGAAATAATCGCCGCCGGCTTGGGAGCAGGGGCGGTAGTAGTGGCCCATCTGGATTTCGGGATGGAAGGGGAAGCGGGAGGGGATAAAGGAGCGCTGAATCGCGCCGACGCGTTCGAGATCGGTTTCGATAATTTTTTGGGCGTGGCGAAGTTGCTGGTTGATATCTTCCAGTTCTTTTTTGGATTCGATCAGGTGGCAGGAGAGATCGCGGATGCGGAGGAGAGCGCGGACACGTGCGAGGAGTTCGGGTTTTCGGGGCGGCTTGACCATGTAGTCATCCGCCCCGGCATCGAGGCCCTGCACTTTGCTTGCTTGATCATCCAGATTGGTGAGAAGCATGACGGGGATGAAGGAGTCCACGCTTTCTTTTTTGATGATGCGGCAGACGTCAAAGCCGGAGAGGTTGGGCATCTTGACGTCCATGATGATGAGATCCGGTGGCTCACGGTGGGTGCACAGGAGCGCCTCTTCTCCGGATTGGGCGCGCTGGAGATGGTATCCTTCTGGGCCCAGCATCGCTTCGAGGAGAACCAGGTTGGTCTCTTCGTCATCCACAAGGAGGAGACGCCGGTTGCGATTCTCAACAAGGTGTATCGAATGGGGTACCATACCAAGGTTCTGTCTTCTCATTATTTTTACTTGATTCATGGATGCGTGGCGCATCCCCAGTGCGGCGATGGCGGCTTAGTTGAATTCCAGGATCCAGGCGTCGAGAACGATGGTGTTGGACGTGGTTTGGATGCGGTCCCTGGCCGCGAACACGATGTCGGCGTTGGTGGTGTTGGCGTAGTCCTCGCGTTTAATTTTTCCAAGAAACGTATCGAAATCGAACGGTCCGCCATCCAGATTGGCGCTGGGGTTCTGGTCTTCATAGGCTCGGGCATTGGTTTGAAAGACCTGGAGGGGGGAAAAATACTGTTGGGCGAAATCGCGCTGCTCTGGGGCGGTGTCGAGATCGATCCAGGTGGAGAGTTCGCGGGCCATCAGCCAGGTCCAATAGTTGTATTCGGGGGAGGCCATTTGGTTTTGCTGGAAGATTTGCAGTTGCAATTCTTTCATTTGGGGCATGTGCAGCAGCATTTTGGCGACGCTGGAAAAGACGGCGAAGCCGGATTGTTCAAACTGGGGGGTGTTTTCATCGGAAAACAGGATGATGGGTTGCAGGATGGGGCTGGTTTGCTGAAACAAGGCCGCTCGGGCAGCCAGGAAGGTCTCGAAGCGCTGGGGATCGAGGGCCTGATCGGAAGGCGGGGTGAAGGGGAACTGGTCTTCCAGGGCGCGGATATTCGAGGATATCTGTTCTGTGTTTTGAACGGTGGTGCGGATGTAAAAAACGCCCGCGACGCCAAAGAGGACGATCGCGAGGATGATGACCAGGCAGCCGCCACAGCCAATTCCTACCCAATGGATTGGTTTCATATCCGTAACTCCTTTATGTGATTCCCGAATCGGCAAGACCATGTTCCATGCCAGCATTACAATAAACGATTCCAAGCCGGGATGGAATAGGCGTTACCGAGAAGCGGCATATTTCAGAGGGAGAAAAGGGAGATTTGGTGCTATAATAGGGCGTTTGCGGGATGTGGCGGTTTGGGCCGCCGCAAAAACGGATCGATATGGATTGGGAGCGTATGAAACCGACCATCTTAGTAACCGATGACGACAGCAGCATACAAGGGCTCTTGGCGACCCGGCTGATGAGCCAGGATTACGTGGTGCGGACGGCCAGCTCGGGGGAGGCCATGTTGGAGGCGCTGGGGCAGGAAGAATTTGATTCGCTGCTGCTGGACATGCACCTGCCGGACGGGGATGGGCTGGAACTGATCGCGGCGGTGCGGGCGATCGATCCCAACTTGCCCATCATCATGATTACCGCACATGGCAGTATTGAAAAAGCGGTGGAGGCGATGCGCAGGGGGGCGTATGATTTTTGCCCGAAGCCGATCGATTTCAACCGGCTGACGGTGGCGGTGAAGAACGCGATCGAGCGAAACGCCCTGAAACGGCGGCTGACCCGGTTGGAACGGACGCAGAAGGCAGGGTTGTGTGAGCTAATTGGGGCCAGCCCGGAGATGCAGGTGGTGTACCGGATTATCGAAACCGTGGCTTCGACGGATGCGCCGGTCATGATCACGGGGGAAAGCGGGACGGGGAAGGAGCTGGCGGCGCGGGCGATTCATCACCTCTCGACGCGACGGCCAAGGGAGATGGTGGAGGTCAACTGCGCGGCGATTCCGAAGGATCTGTTGGAGAGCGAGTTGTTTGGGCATGAGCGAAACGCCTTCACGGGGGCGACGGAGCAGTCCATCGGGCGCTGCGAGAGGGCGAACCGGTCCACCCTGTTTTTGGACGAGGTGGCGGAGATGGACCCGGGCTTGCAGGCCAAACTGCTGCGTTTTTTGCAGGATTACTCGTTTTACCGGGTGGGGGGGAAGGAGCGGATCACGGTGGATGTGCGGATTGTATCGGCGACCAACCGGAATCCCAAGGAGGCGATGGCGGAGGGGGTGTTTCGGGAGGATTTATTTTACCGGCTGCATGTGGTGCATCTGCCGATCCCGCCCCTGCGGGACCATGCGGAGGATATCCCCGACCTGGCCGAGCATTTTTTGGGGCACTACGCACGGCGGCATGAGAAAGCGTTCGCAGAGATCGGGCCGGAGGCGCTGGATGTGTTGTGCGCTTACGCCTGGCCGGGGAATGTGCGGGAGTTAGAGAATGTGATCCAGCAAGCGGTGGTGCTGTATCCCGGAGAGACCCTGACGGTGGACATGCTGCCGGAAGCGGTACGACGGCTGCACGCCGCCCCGGCAGCCAGAGTGGGGCGGGGGGAGAGGCGGCCGCTGGGGGAGGGGCGGGACCCGGTGATCGTGCCCTTTGAGCAGCTGGAACGCGAGGCGATCTGCCAGGCGTTAGAGGTGATGCGGGGCAATGTGACGAAGGCCGCGGCGGCCCTGCACCTGAGCCAAGCCACGTTGTACCGCAAGATCCGGGACTATAATCTGGTGCTGAAGCAGTTTAAGGATGGGGAGTAGGGGACTTGGCGGGTTTCTCGCGCCGCGGACGATCAAAACGGATTCCAGCGCCAGCGGAGATGGGGGTGGTGTAGGGGAGC
>JAVFAP010000553.1:0-3288 GCA_034002445.1 bacterium
GTGGCGTTCGCCGCGGAGGAACCGTACTCGGTGGGCGAAACCTGGGCCTACGCGCACGAAGGCGCGGTACCGATGCGGGCTCCTGATTTTACCGTGGTGGGAGAACGGGTGCGCGAAGTGGTTGCGGTGAAGGGGGAGGGCGATGAAAAGCGCTGGATGGTGCAGGAAAAATGGGGTGCGGAGGATGACCGCGCCTCGCAACGGGCGATCAATGCGGAACGTCTGGTGGACCGGATTGTTGCGGAAAACGGCCAGGTGGCCATCAAGCCCGCCTATCCCTATGACTTTCTGGATTTGAAGGTGGATGAGGAAAAAGGGTATGAGTCCACCTTCTCTTTCGGCGAGAATTGGACGATCCCGTTGAAACTGAAAGTGAAACGGGGGAAGGATGAAAGTATCCAAGTGCCGGCGGGGGAGTATGCGGATTGCACGAAACTGGAGTTTGAAGAACAGGTTACTTTCACCCCGCAAAACGGGAATGCGGTAACCATTGTTACCAAACGGCAGGTGTGGCTGCATGCATCCGTCAATGGGATGGTCAAGGAAATTTCCACCATCCAAGGTCCCGATGGAGAGGGCCGGACAGGCACCAGCGTCTTGAAGAAATATAGCAAGGAAAAAAGCCAATCCTGAAGCGGAAGCGCTGGATGCAAGTCGATCAGAATCCCCCAGGCCTTTCCAAGAAGGCCTGGGGGAGATATGGTTTAAGCGCAAGGGAACGTGGGTGATCCCTCTTCCGTATTTTTCTGGGTTAATCAACTACAGTCACCACATTGAAAGATGCTGGATTTCCTGTGGCAAAAACGAGAAACCAAAATGAAATTGAGTCCCGGATGGCGCAATTCCATGCGCTTTGCAAGGAATGTGATCTCAAGGTGACTCATCAGCGGGTGGAAATCTTCCGGGCGCTGTTGCAGACCATCGACCACCCCACGGCGGAAGAGGTGTTCAAGCGAATCCGCGATAAACTCCCCACCATCTCCATTGACACCGTCTACCGCACCTTGGCGCTTTTTGAGGAACACAACCTGATTGCGCGGGTGCAATGCTTATCGGATAAAGGGCGGTTTGACCCTAATATGGATAAGCACCATCATTTCATTTGCATGCAATGCAAGAAAATATGTGATTTTTATTGGGAGGCCTTCGATACTTTAACCCTTCCCCCAGAAGTCGCCGCGTTTGGCACCGTCATATTGGAAAAAGTGGAATTACGAGGCATTTGTGCCGCGTGTAAGAAAAATAATGCGCGGTAAGCCAAGAACCCTCTTTACTTCGTTCTCTTTTTTTGGTATCTTGTCAAGAATCAATCTTATTTAGTAGGGTCTCTGATATAGGTCGGCCTGCCTGGAGAAGAACAAGCCGGTCTGTATTTTTAGGGGACCGTCAAAAGGTGCCAGAAAGGAGTTCAAACATGGTCAGATTGGTATGCTCAATCCTCTGTGTGATCGGATGGATGGGATTGGGGATCGCTGTGCAAGCGGAGGGAGAGGCGGTTGGCTCCCAGGTTACGTTTTCGAGCGTAGCCGAGATGAACGCGCTTGCCGCGACCGAGTCCAGCGTTCCATTGGGATTGCCTCCCGTCCCGTATCCAGAAGACAATCCCCAGACCCCCGAGAAAATTGCCTTGGGGGAGAAGTTGTTCTTGGATGTCCGTTTTAGCAAGACCAAGGATATCAGTTGTTCAACCTGTCATCTGGTTGAGAAAGCCTTTACCGACAGTCCCTTGAAGGTTTCGGAAGGGATCAATGGATTGACGGGGACGCGCAATGCGCCGACGGTGGTGAACTCGGTGTATGCGACCTCGTTATTCTGGGATGGCCGTTCGCCGAGTTTGGAAGAGCAGTCGCAGCATCCCTTTGTCAATCCGGTGGAGATGGGGTTGAAGAATCATGATCCCATCTTGCAGATCTGCCGCACGGACCCTGAATATGTCAAACAGTTCAAAGCCGTATTTGGGGTAAGTGGCAAAGAGATCACCATGGATGAGGTGATGAAGGCGATTGGCGCGTTTGAGCGGACGGTGATTTCGGGCAACTCGCCCTTTGACCGCTGGTTTTACGCAGGCGAGAAGGAAGCGATGACCGAGGCGCAGATCCGGGGATACAACCTGTTTGTCAACGAAGGCCGCTGTGTTTCGTGCCATGTGATCGAACAGACGCAGGCGATTTTTACTGACAACAAGTTTCATAACATCGGGGTGGGGATCAATACCATCCAGGCGGATGTTCCCACGCTGACCCGGGAATTTTTGAAAGCGGAAGCGACCGCGTCGGAAGTGGATGTGAAGATTTTGACGGATGCGCGGACATCGGAGTTGGGGCGGTTTGCCATTACCCGTACGCTCAACGAACTCGGTTCGTTCCGGACCCCCACTCTGCGCAATATCGCGGCGACAGCCCCCTACATGCATGATGGCAGTTTGGCCACGTTACGGGATGTGGTGGTTCATTACAACAACGGGGGCGTGACGAATGAAGGCGACCCGGTCAACGATTTCTTGAGTGGTGGGATTCGGCCCTTGAATTTGTCGGATGCGCAGATCGATGACTTGGTGGCGTTCATGGAAGCGTTAACCAGCCCGGAACATGAAGCGGCGGCCAAAGCCGCGCAACAGTAGGAGGACAAATCATGACCAAGACATGCGTAACCCGCCGGGAATTTTTAGGCTGCGCCGCGGCTTTGGGGACCTTGCCCTTTACGACCGTGGAACTGGCCTTTGCCGAACCGGCGAAGAATTTCACCTTCGCGTATATCTCCGACTCCCATATTCAGCATATCTCCGGAACCAAATTCGTGCGTAACTGGGACCGGGGGCTGATCCGGGCGGTTGCCGAAACGAACCTGCTGGACCCCAAACCCGATTTCGTCATGTTTGGCGGCGATCTGGGACAGTTGGGCAAGAAGGAAGAGTTGGATCACGGGGCGGAGATGCTTTCGAAATTGAATTATGAATACCGCTGCGTGATGGGTGAGCACGATTATTATCTGGATATGGGAGAATACTGGTCCAAGTTGTATGGTCCCCAATATTATAGTTGGGACCACAAAGGGGTCCACTTCATAACCCTCAACAGTATTCTGACCTATGACGAATGGAATAACCGCTGGCCCTCGCCGATGCAGCGGATGATCGAAATGGCGGGGTTGGATAATCCCAACGGTTCCCCGTTCATGGTCGGAGAAGAACAGCGCAAGTGGCTGCAAAGTGATCTGGACAAAGTGGATAAGGATACGCCCGTGGTTGTTTTCTCCCATTCGCCGATTCAAAAATTGTTCAAGGGATGG
>JAVFAP010000554.1:0-3285 GCA_034002445.1 bacterium
TGGGCGGTCGGTTCATCGCGAGGGGCGCCAGTTTGTTCGCGATCGAAGTCAGGCGGCTGTCGTGGCAGCCGACGCAGCCCGTCTTTTCTCCCGGCTGCACCGAGGTGCCGCTGCGCATGCTCTGCACCATCATGCCGTTTTCGTCCAGCAGTTGGAAGAAGACGAAGCGGCCACTGGGGACCTGGAAATAGGCCGAGCCGTCGGCTTCGACGGGCACGGTGCCCAGGACGCGCTTGTTATTTGTACAATTAAAATTCATCGCGGGGGCCTGGGTGGCGTCCAGGTTCCAGTTGGTATCGGTCCAGAATAATTTCGGCGGGGCCTCGACCACACGCAGGGTTTGGATCGTCCCCCTGGGCATCCGCTCCATCCCCGTGCCCTTGTAGACATCCATGATGTAGTACGTCCCCGTGCTCTGACTGTAATCCACCCGCGAGGGGATCACCGGGGGGCGGGGACGGGCTGTAACCGGCATGGGATCGTAGCAGCCCGCGCCTTCGGCATGGATCAGGATTTCATTGCCAAAGGTATCCAGCAGAAAGAGCCCCGTGCGTTCGCCCTCGAGGGTGCGGGCGCAAAGATAAAACTGGGACGACAGCGGGAAGGGGTCTTCGTACTTGATTGGCATGGAGACGAAATTGTCGATCTGCCCCCCCGCCGGGTGATTGCGTTCCCACCCCGTTTTGTAGTCGGTCAGATGGGTGATGCGTTGGCGGCTGTCCGCGGGCCAGCAATGAATAATGGGCTCGGTTCCGTCCATCCCCCGTTCGCGGTCGATGACCGCGATCGCACCCCAGGGGCGGTCGTGGCAGGATCCCAGGGTGGCGACCACTGTCTGGGTTTGCGGCACCGGCCGGGCGTCCACAATCGCGCCAGGCGCCCAGGCGTTGTTGCCATAGTAGACGGCGTGGTTGGTGCCGTCGGGATTGACAGTCCACAATCCGAAGGCCGGACCGAAATGCTTGTCCACATACTCCCAGCGGTCATAGAGAATCCGCCCATCCTCCAGCAGGCAGGGATGACCTTCAAACAGGGTGTTGTAGCCGATCTGGCGGATGAACGAGCCATCCCCCTCCATGACGAACAAGTTCCCCATCACATGGCGGTTGCACTGGCACAGTTTGGGCTCGCGGGTGGAGACGAAGGTGATACGGCCATCGGGCATGTAGATGGGGTCGATATCCGACAATTCGCCGCCAAAGGTCAGTTGCTTCAATTGCCGGGTTGCGAGATGATATTCATAAGCGTGGTAGTCGTCCGCGATGGAATGGCGCATGGAAAAAAGCACGCGGTTTCCATCAAAGTGGATGTCGGGATCGCGGATGATGCCCTCGGGGCAATCCAACAGGGTTGTCACCGTGCCTGTCTTGCCGTCCCAGTATTTGAGAGCGCTGCCGCCTCGAAAACTACGGGTGTTGATTTCCCCATTCTGAAACATCGTTTCCGTGCTGTGATGATCGGGCTGGTATTGCGGTCGAACGACAAACAAAATGGGGTGCTCGGTCAGCAGGGGATTGGCCAGCAAGGCCTGGCGTTGCAGGGTTTGCACCTCGTTCAGGAGAGACTGGCTTTCCTCCAGGGGGGCGGAGGCGAGAGACAACTGTATTTGATCCAACCGGGCAAGAATAGCGGGGCCGATCGTGTAACGGCTTTTGTCGGCGTTGGTGAGCGCTTCCACCGCTGGGCGCAGGGTGGCGAGGAGTTGGCGGATCGCCTGGTGGCGCGTCTCGTGTTCTTGTTTGAGGCGCGCGGCCTCGAGGCGCGCGAAGCGGGCATCGGTCGCGGCGACGTCGATAGTGCCTTCCGCTGTGAAATCATCAAAGGTCACATGGCCCCAGCCACCGCTGTGGCGGTCCACCAGACGCACAAAGAGGCGCTGGCCGACATATGGGCTCGCGTCCCAGGTAATGCGCTGCATTGTTTCTGTGTCGCGGCCCTGCGCGTGGAGTAATTCTTCCCCGTCCTCCCGGCAAAGGGCGACGTAGGTTGCGGGGTGGGAGCCCCCGCCGATCAAAAAGGAAACGCGGGGACCGCTGAGCAAAAAAACGGGCGATTCCAGTACGCCGGTGAATTGATCCGTGCGCGAGCCATCCCGTTTTTCCAGGGTGTTGAGATAGGTTGTCCCCTCTTTGTTATAGGGGGTATCGGGTTGGTTATGGAAAAAGGCACAATCGCTGAGCAGGCGGTCGAATTGGCCCTCGACCACCTGCCAGCCTTGCAGGGTTTTTTCTTCAAAATTGAAACGGAGTGTGTTCTCGGCCGCGAAGCCGGGCATACAGAACAACAGACACCAAGCGGCATGGGGGAGCCAGTTCATCACAAATCACCTGCCCATTAGATTTGCCATCATGGTGCGTATTTTTGCGGGCAAGGTCAATGGGCAGGGCGTGTGTGTTCGCTCCCCCGATTACTCTACCAGATCTTTCGATAGCATCTTGCGGTACTCCGCCTGGTTATAGGTGCGGTAGATGAGGGGAGTGAGGGGGATGCGATGAGGGGCGTGAGGGGGATGCCGATCAGCAGGCCCAATCCGCCCGCGTGCAAGAAAGGCCAGCATTCTTGCCAGCCATACGTGGGGCACAGGATGGCGCCGGCGAGCAGCATCAACACTGCGTAAAGCAGGAACAGCCACCAGACCCCTAGCACCAGCACTTTGTAGCGTCCCTTGCTGCCAAACATGCCAGCCAGCGCCCCCGCGGTGCCGCCCAGGATGCCGAGCAGGGCCCCTGGATTCCAGAGATGCAGCCAAAAGTTGGGGATATCCATGATCCGCATGTCACGTACCCGTACCACACCCGGACCTTCCAGCCGCACGCCGTACTGCAAGCGCGTGGGGGATTGGCCTTCTTTGAAATAGAACGGGGTCTGGCTGTGCCGCCAACCCTCGCCGCCATGGACGGGGGTATGGAGCGCGCGGGAAAAATAGGTCATGCCATCGATGGTGCAAAGCAACTCGATATAGGCCTTGGCGCTGCCGGGCTCGCTGGCGAGATCAGCGAAATAGACCACTTTTTGCCGGGTGAATTCCCGCAGGGCCTCGCCTTCCAGCGTGCCGACTATGAAGGTTTGGGCCTCGGTGGTGGTCGATTCGATACGGACCGAGCCGTCCCGCAGGTAGGTGAGGGTCCCCCCATCCACCGGGGTGCTCAGGCCTTCGGCGGGCAAGGCTGGATCGGCCTGGTAGGTGTAGTCCAAAGCCAGGAGCGGGGCAGGGATGACGATGAGCAGCAGGAATAGCCAACGGAATCTAAGCATGATCTTCTCCTTCCTTGATCTGTTTGACGA
>JAVFAP010000555.1:0-3263 GCA_034002445.1 bacterium
AATATCCCGCGAAGGGAATCGCCAACAGAAAGGTGATCCCCAACGCCACAAAAGGCAGCAGGACCGCGAGGGGATACATCCACCAGCGCGGGTGCTTGGCGCCCCGGTTGGCGGGGATGCAATACGCGGGGAGATAGATCATCCATCCATACACCAAGATCCAAAAGCCTGCGTTCCCCAGGTTCTGCAAGCCAAAAGAGAGTGTTTCCGCCAGCAGCCCGGTGATCCCAAACAGCAGCAAGACGTGGGACGCGGGGAAATCGTAGTACGATAAAAGAACCGCCCAGGCGATAAACCAGGGGATAAAGACAATCACGCTGTGGAAGCAGACGACATCGATGTAGTTGGCGGAGGCGGTGATGAAGGCTTCGCCCATCTTGACGCCGAAGACCGGCGCGAGGTTGGTCATGCTGGTGGTGATGGCCTCTTCCAGCAAGGCCAGCGCGATGCCAAAGAGAACCAGTTTGGTCTGCCAGCGCAGGGGAACGCGCGCGAAACCCACGCGCACACTCTCACGGTAGCGGACATTAAGCCAGCCCCCCAGCAGAACCCATAAAAGCAGCAGGCCATCCGCCATCAGTAAGGTGGCGCGATCCTTGGGATTTTGCCAGACCAGCACGGTGATCAGCGTGCAAACCAGTACCGCCCAGAGACCGCAGAATTGAATCAGACGTGCCGTGCTCAGCCAGGGAAGGACTTTCATGGCGAACAGGTATCGTTTGAGAGTGGCTGGTTTAAAGTCTCGGCGCGTTCCAACTCGGTGGCAGATACACTCAGGCCAAACAGAACACAGGCCGCGTAGTACATTGGATACCCAAAATATGTGTAATCGATTTGGATCGCCGTATAGCGGTTCAGCGCCAGGAAGAGATCCGAGACATAGAAGAGTACCGCCCCCAGCACGAGCAACCGGTGTGTCCAGCGGCCTTGGGCGCCACCAGCGAGGCTCACCATGAGGGTGATGGTTACCAGATACGCGATGACCAGCCATTGTTCGTGGGAATGGACCAACGGCAGCAACTGCAACCCAATCCAAACACTGATCCCCAACCCGATGGGTGCCGCAAAGGCAAGACGAGCCATCTTGAGTCCATGCAAGACATATCCAAGGATCAAGAACCCATGCCCGATCAGAAAAAAGCCGACACCGATCATGAACGAATACGGGCCCGCATAATCTCCCAGCCAGCAAAAGACCAATGCCAGCGAGACGCTTATACCGTAACCCGAGCGGACCGCGTGCGTGCAGAATGGAATCGCCACAAAAAGGGTGGAGGCAAAGAGCAGCCAGGGGCGGGCGGAGAAGCCCCATTGGGTGTAACGGTTCAACGATACAAACAGCACCGCTGCCATGCAACGCCCCGCCAGGATCATTTCAAGGCGGGAAGGGACATACCGCCCCTCGGACGATGAGTTGGGGATCGAATCAGTCGGCATCATTCGTTGTCCTTGTAAGAGATTCGAGGGTAGATAATGGTCTCCCTCCCAGTAGAATCCTATTCCGTATGATCGTTGTATAATCTTCAAGGAAATATCAAGTTTATCCAGTCTTCACCCCTATCATATCATCCCCATCCCTTCAACAAAAGATAGCCTAGCGCGCTGGTGGCGACCTGGATGGTCAGGTTATCCATGCTGTGGAACGTTAGGGCTTCCACCAGGGTGGTGCAGAGAGCGAGCAGGGTGGCGGCGGTGAGGGTCCAGCCCAACGGGGCGGGGAAGGTGCTACTCAGTAAGACCACGCAGCCCACCAGGGATGCCAGAAACACCGCCAGACTGCCTTCCCAACTGCGATACGTGATGACCCCCCGCAGAGAGGGGGCCCGGTATTTGTGTTTTCCCCAGCGGGTTCCCGCAGGTTCGCCTACCGCGTCACCCCAGCCCGTGGTGATGTAGCCGATGAGGGCCATTTCGCCAAAGCACAAATTGCTGACCATACCCCCCAGGGCGGTCATCAGAAAGGGGACGAGGATATAAAACCGTTCATAGGGTGCGTCACTGGGCCGGGCGACGGCTTGATAGAGTTTGCTGGATTCGCCCTGCCAGACGGCATATACCACCACCACGCCGATGGCGGTCCCGAAAACCTGCACGGCGGGAAAGCCACCCACAAGCCCCAAGAGCCCTGCCAAGGTAAAAATGGCAAAATGGAAGATTTTGCGGGAATAGCCCACGGGTAAATTCCATTTGTGTTTGAGGATCCCGGTTCCCCAGCCGATGCTAATACCTAGCAGAAGGCCCAGAGGGAAGACCACCACCCAGTGCGAGAACGAAGGAAAATGCCAATGGGACCAAATCGTGCTGATCATGAGGGATAAAAAAGATGGCCTTGTTTGATGATGGGATTCTCGGCCAGGGTGGGTTGGGGTGGGAGCAGAGAGAGCAGGGAAGCATACTCGGCGGGCGCGATATCGGTCTGCTCTTCTTTTACGCCGATATCCGCTTTTCTCCAGGTTGGGTAGTTCTTGCAGTCCCCGCTGTGGTAGGGGAAGAGGTGTGTTTCCAGACCGGCGATGGACGCGGCCAGTGCGAACGGTTCGTATGAATAACGGCAGATGGCGACCGTGCAGCGGGTAAACCGACGGGTTTTCAACGCGGGAAGAAAGAGGTCGAATAAGATATCCTGCGCCGAGGTCATGATGTAGAACGCGTTTCCCGCGCCCAGTGCCGCTTGCCCGATGGTTCGGATGGTACAGTTCTGGCAACTGGGTGGTACCGTTTGGTCTGTTTGGTAGAGGTGCTTTTCAAAGAAAGCGCAATCGTGGTTGGCCCGGCCGGAGGGGCACGGAGGATGCAGCGGTTTCAGACAGAATCCCACTCCGACCACCGCGTCTTGCCCATTTCGCCAGGCGGACTGGGCCACTGGCTGGGCTTCGCATGGTTGGGATGTTCGGTAACGGTTCATCCCTTGCCACGTCCGCAGGGGATGCCGCAGGGCGACGCGCCAGATGAAATTCCGCCCATATTCGCGGAGCAGGCTGCGGAACGAGAAATCCCATACCCGGAGTTGCAATAAGCCAATGGTGTCAAACCATGCCAAGAGTTTCATATCCATTCTTCCCCGATTGCTTCCCACACGGCAGGATGAGTGCGAGGGTGTTAACAAAGGAACGATTTTCTCTTCTCCCCTGTAACCGGAATCCTCCTGTAAAAAGCGATGGGCACGGTAGCCGTGCCCATCGAAAGAACTTTCCTGCAATCTTTCAACCCCGCCATTGGAGTTGGGGCAGTAGTTTTTTGACCCCGACCGCGGCGGCGATGGC
>JAVFAP010000556.1:0-3253 GCA_034002445.1 bacterium
CGAGAGTTGAGCGAACGCCATGCAAAGGTATTGATCCTTGTAGGAAAACGTTTTGACTTTGAAATTCCCCCGATATTGTTCGACGAATCGCCGAAAAGCGTGCTGGGAGAGGAAATCCATGATTTGAGAATAGACGGTTTGGCCTGTATTCAACCCCATTCTCCTTCCACTCGTTTGTGGAATTATGGGGCACAAGCCGAACGAATTTCAAATCGATCACGTGCAAAAAGGAACAAAATTTCATATTTTTGAGATCGTTACAACGCTTTCCGTTTCAAACGTTGGGACACGAGTGATAAAATTATTGACTCTAATGATTTTTCTCATACGGAGACTGATCTTATTAAACATATTTTTTATCTTACAATATACCATATAATGAGGGGGGGGGGGTCTGTCAAGGGGGTTTTTTAAGAAAACACAAAAATTTTACGACCCCTCTTCCTTTTTTGAACACAGAACCCCGGCCAGCATGGACGTAAAATATTGCAAACGAGGCACTTATACTCAACTCCTGCCAAAAGAAAACCCCTGTCACCAGGGATTTTCCCGGCGACAGGATCCTTTAACTTTGATTTACCCTAAAACTTACCGGCTGACGTCAAACAGAAATTTCATGATCGCTTTTGGTTCATCCGGTAAGTGAGTACGTAGGATACAAAAAAGGTGGACAATCCTGTATATTCTGAAATAAGAAATTAGCGAATCTCGTTTAGAAGGGAAACAGGATGTCCACAACCCTATTATATCAATCTTTTGGCCTGTAGCATGTGAACTATCTGAAAACGACCCATAAAGAGGGAAAAACCTTCTTCCATGTGGAACCCAAACCGGAGATCTGCCCGCCGGGTATTCCTGCATCCCATGCTGGATCACAAAATCCGCATAGGCCGTCAGCGCCATCCGCGCCTCCACTTCTCGTCCAGCTTCCCTGTTCCCCTTACCGGGCCTGTAGAGGACGTTCACCTCCAAGTCGATGCGCCCTGCCGGGCGCACCAATAAAAAAGGGTTCGCAAGCGCGAACCCTTTTCGTGTGTCTTACATACAAAAAAGAGATTATTGCCGACCGTTTTGAATACAGCGGACGGTATCCCGCGCAAAGACCAACTCCTCGTTGGTAGGAATGACCCATACACCGACTTTGCTGTCATCGGTGGAAATCTTGCCTTCACGGCCCCGATGCTTGCCGTTCAGTTCTTTCCCGACCTTCACCCCCATGTATTCCAGACCCGCGGTGCTATCGCGGCGGACCACATCCGAATTTTCGCCGATCCCACCGGTGAAGATGATGTGATCCACCCCACCCATGGCGGCGGCGTAGGAACCAATGTACTTTTTCATCCGGTAAGAAAACATTTCCAGCGCCAGTTTCGCACGTTCATTGCCTTCTTCGGCGGCTTGCTCGATCTCCCGCATATCGCTTGACACACCGGAGATCCCCAACAGGCCGGAATGTTTGTTGAGCAAGTTGTTCGCCTCGTTCAGGGTGAGTTCTTCCTTGGCCATCAGAGTCAGAATAATGGAGGTATCGACATCGCCAGAACGGGTTCCCATCAAAAGCCCTTCCAGTGGGGTAAAACCCATGGTGGTATCAACCGACTTGCCGTGATCGATCGCGGTCGCACTGCAGCCATTGCCCAGGTGGCAAGTGATAATCCGCAGTTTATCCCGATGGGTGCCCACCAACTGGCCCAACCGATAGGACACATAACGGTGGGAAATGCCATGGAAGCCATACCGGCGAATCCCGTATTTTTTGTATAGCTGGTAGGGCAGTCCATAAAGATAGGCCTTCGCCGGCATGGATTGATGAAACGCGGTATCGAACACCGCGACATGAGGGCACTTGGGCAAGACTTCCATACAGGCATAATACCCGCGCAGGTTGTGCGGATTGTGCAGGGGCGCGAATTCAACACAGGCGCGGATCCCTTCCAGCACATCATCTTTAATAATCACCGACTGCTGGAACCGCTCGCCTCCATGCACCACCCGATGCCCGACCGCCTCGATCTCATCCGGTGAAGAAACCACGCCAATATTGGGATCGGTGAGTTTTTTCAGCAGGTGAGTAATCGCTTCGCCATGATCGGCGATTTCGATCGGTTCCTTGATTTCCGGAGGCAGATTATCCTTTTTCTCATGCAGGTAGAGGGGATTTTCGTTCAAGGACTGATAGCGCAGAATCGCGGGGGTAAACCCAATCTTCTCCACCATCCCCCGCGCTAGAACCCGCTCGTTGAGATTATCAATCTTTTCCAGATCGGTATCGATGAGTTGGAACTTGACAGATGAACTGCCACAATTTAGGACCAGAACTTTCATTTTTCTTTACCTCTTTCGACGGGAGTCCGCTCGCGGATTCCGCCCTCATTCTCCCGCTTTGGCGGCCTGTGCCTGGACGCATGTAATGGCGATCGTATTGTAGATATCCCGCGCCGAGCATCCCCGGGACAAGTCGTTCACAGGAAGCGCCAACCCTTGCAGGAGCGGTCCATAGGCCTCGGCTTTCGCCAGGCGCTCGGTCAGTTTGTAGGCAATGTTGCCCGCGTTGAGATCGGGGAAAACCAAAGTGTTCGCCTTCCCTGCCACCGCGCTGTCCGGGGCTTTCCGCTTCCCAATCGATTCAACCAAGGCGGCATCCCCCTGGAGTTCGCCATCGATTTTCAAAGTCGGCCACTTTTCCTTGGCAATCTTGGTGGCTTCGATTACTTTATCGACAATCGGATCGGTCGCACTGCCGTAGGTCGAGAATGAGAGCATCGCGACAACCGGCTCCACACCCACCAGCGCTTTCATGGAATCCGCCGTAGACTTGGCGATATCCGCCAATTGCTCGGCGGTGGGATTGGGAACCACGCCGCAATCCCCATACATCAAGGTTCCATTGGCGCCAAAGGGGCAATCGGGGACAATCATCAGAAAGCAGGAAGAAACCGTCTTGATCCCTTCTTTAGGACCGATAATGAGTAAGGAAGCACGCAATACGTTGCTCGTCGAATTGACCGCTCCGGCAACCATCCCATCCGCCGCGTCTTCCTTGACCATCATGGCTCCGAAAAAGAGGGGATCGGCCAGAATTTCCGCGGATTTTTCCGGGGTCATTCCCTTGTGCTTCCGCCGTTCGGCAAAGAGAGAAATGTAGTCGTTCTTGACGGGATACTGATCAATATCGATCACTTCGATCCCCGATAAGGCAAATCCGTGCGACGCAGCCGCTTCTTCGATTTCGGTTTTCCTGCCCAGCAACACG
>JAVFAP010000557.1:0-3247 GCA_034002445.1 bacterium
GCTTTCCCTCCGCCGGCATTATCCGGTTCAGGTTCAAGGGGTATCTCAGCCCAAACAGGCCAAAATTCTCAGGGACAATAAGCCCACCCCCAGCGAGTATGATCGGATTATCATTCAAAGCAGCTGACTTGTCAATCCAGGATTGGCACCACATGGCCAGAGGGCTGGATTCCTTGGCTGAAACAGGAAATAAAAAAGAGGGGCCACAGGTGTGACCCCTCCGTGCAGAGTGTGCTAGGGAATGAGTTCAATCAAACATCGCAGATTAGTACCGCTTGCTTGAGAGAGGCGAGGCGGTCCTTGCGTTTGGGCACAAATTCGTGCGCGACATAGACATCGTCGCCGGTTTCCACAATGGCTTGCATGATCGGGGGGTAGTTGAGTTCCTGGGTTTCGTCGATCTCATTGCGTCCGGGATTGCCGCCGGTGTGGTAGTGGCCAAAATATTGGTGATATTTTTTTATGGTGCGGATAATATCGCCTTCCATGATTTGCATATGGTAGATGTCGTACAACAACTTAACGGCGGGAGAGCCGACGCCCTCGCAAACCTGGACACCCCATTCGGAGTGGTCGCACATATAATCTTTATGATCGACCTTGCTGTTCAGCAATTCGATGTTGATGATCACCCCGTTATCTTCGGCGATTTTGGCGGCTTCCTTCAGGAGGAGGATGCTGTTTTCCGCGCCTTCCTCATCGGACATGCCCTTGCGTTCGCCGGAGAAGGTGATGACGTTGCGGATTTTGTGTTTGGCGGCTTTTTCAATGTTGGTCCGAAAATCTTCCAGCATCTGGGCATGATTCTCTTTCCGGTTGGTGCCGTTGGCGATGTTTCCCGCGCCGGGGACCATGGTGGGGATGAGGCCATGCTCGATGATGGTGGGCCATTGTTTTTCGTTGACCAGATCGAGGCCTACGAGCCCCAATTTGACACATTCCTTGCAGAAATCTTCTAACGGGAGTTTGTCGTTGAGATAACACCAGGCCGAGACCGATTGTTTGATATTGCCTTTGAGTTTGAGTTCGGGCTGAATCTCTTGGGCGTGGCTTAACAGGCTGGAACTCACGACGCCTCCAGCAAGGGCGCCGATGGCGGTACGGCGTGATATAAGGGATGCAGACATTGGTTTCCTCCTCAATTGAGTTTGGTGACAGGGACTATAGTACTGAATTTTGCCCTCTTTGGATAAGGGGCGAGATGGATTTTTTTGGATTAGCCCGGATTGGGTGGGAGAGGGTTCCTTATTTACTCTGACCGGCATCCCTGATGTTGACCGGCCTGGCCGTGTTCTTTATACTCAGACCAAATTCTGGAAATAGTATAATATTATGAGGATTATAGACCGTAAGAATCCAAAAAAACTGTACCTGCAACTGGTGGATGTGATCCAACGAGCCATTGAATCCAGTGAATTGGCGGTGAACGCGCAATTGCCGACCGAAGACGCTCTCTGTGAGCAGCAGGGGGTCAGTAAGGCTGTCGTGCGAGCGGCGATGCAGGAATTGGCGCGGATGGGGTATATCGAGAAGATCCCGGGTAAGGGCACCTTTGTCCGCAAGCCAGTGGTGACCGATGGGGTGTGGCTGTGGGTGGAACTGAATGAGCGGTTTTTGGATTTTGGCCTGGATTGGAGCACCGAAGTCTTGCAGAAGATGTTATCGGTCGCTCCCACCGAATTGATGGAACTGTTCTCGATGGAGACGGGACACCAGGTGTTTAAGATCAGCCGTCTTCGTTCGATCAAGGAAGAACCGGTCGCGCTGGAAACGGCGTATATTACCCACGATCTGTGCCCTGGCATTCCCTTGGAAGATTTGCGGGCCTGCTCGCTGTTTGAACTGATTACCAAAAGACACGGTCTGGCGATTATCCGTAGCGCCGATTCAATCGGCCTGACCACGCTGGACCGCCGCGAAGCGGGATTGTTGAAGAAACGGGAAGGGGAAACGGCTTTGCTGATGGACCGGATTTTATATACGATGGGGAACCGGGTGGTCGCATTTGTCCGGGTGTTGGTGACTTCGGACGATCACCGGATCACGTACCAAAGCGTCCGCAGTCCGGGGGAGTGAATTGAACATGGGATTGGAAGGGAAGGGGCCTGGGCTTTGCCAGGCCCCTTCCCATTGGGTTGGCTGTTTTCAGATGACGGATTCCATGCTTTTAATGCGGCTGAAATCGCCGGTTTTGGCGGCTTCGAGAATGGGCTTCATGTACTTATCGACGGAGGCGGCGGTCAGGGGGATGGGCATGTTCTTCAATTTCATTTCCAGTTGCGGATCCTTGGCGGCGGCCAGAGCCCGTTCGATATGGGCGTCGCTGAAGTGGGGGAGATCGGTCAGTTTGGTCGGGGCTTGGATTGCCTTGGCGAAGCGGATCATCCCTTCGGCGACGGCAAGGCCCAAATCCCGGCCAGCCAGGGCATGAAGGTCGGTCTCGATATACCCCGCGCGTTTGTAAATTTCCCCGACCAGCCACAATTTTTCTTCGATCGCGGGTGCGTAGAACACGGTGTAATAGGGATTCATCAGTCCGCAGGCGCGGCCATGGCTGGTGGCGTCGACCAAGGAAAAACTCGTCAGATGCGCTCCACTGGTGCCGCCGACCATGATGGCGTAGCCGCCGAGGTCGGTCGCCATGCCCAGGGCTTCGCGGGCCTCGGTATTGCTGAGATCCTTGCAAACCTGGGGCGCGTAGGTCACGATCAGTTCGATCCCCGTCAGCGCGATTTCACGCACTTGCTCGGTGGTATCCTCACTCGCGCCGTAAAACACTTCCAGGGAGTGGGATATGCCATCCAGGACGCCGTCGATGGTGAGATCCAGGGGCATGGAAGTGGTTACGCCATAATCGAAGATGGCTTTGGTGGGGACGACGGCTGGGTCGACGATCAGTTTTTTTTGCCCCGCGCTGAGATCGGTGATGTTGGCATACTTGGTAAGATGGGCGGCGGAACTTGCCGCGGTCTGGACCGCCAGCATGGGCAGCAGGTTCTTCCCCGTGCTTTCCAGCATTTCGGTGACTTTGTTCACGCCGAAATACGTCTCAATTTCTGCACTCTGTAGGCCCAGGCAGGCTAGCACGTTGGCGCCCTTGACCGCGTCGATCTGGCTGCCTGCGCCCATGACCACCAGGCAATCGGGCTGGTGGTGCAGGATATAGGTTTCCAGGCGGTAGACATCCTCCAGGGGGGAATTGGGTTTGGAGCCGGGGAAAGCCTGGCCGGCGATGATTTCGATGCCA
>JAVFAP010000558.1:0-3243 GCA_034002445.1 bacterium
ATCCAAGATTTCTTCATGACATTTCTCCTTTTTTATAAAGAATATGAGAGCATAGTATCTTTAAAAAGAGAAATGTCCTGGGAAAAAACAGATTCGATCCTGGACTGTGTGCCGGAACCAATGTCCTTTTTTTACCAATATTCTTCCACATGAATCTGGCCGGGTTGGTTGCGACTGTCCTTTTGAAACCCTTTCTCTTCCAGAAGGTGGATCATGCCTTCGATCATGGCCGGATTGCCGCAGAGAAAGACATTGAATTGATCCGGAGTGATCTCGATCGGGACCTCTTTGTTTACGATGTTATTTTCAAACAGGGTCTGAATCCGGCCGATATTTCCTTTCCATGTAAAATCGGTCTTGCCATCGGTGATGGAGGGGATGTAGCGCAAGTTGGGACAGTAGCGCTGTAAGGACCGCAGTTCATCCCGGTACGCCAGATCCCAGGAATGGCGGGCGCCATGCACCACCACAAAAAGTCGCTGCGGATAATCATGCAGTTGGGTTCGGACCATGCTGACATAGGGAGCCAGCCCTGTACCGGTGGCGATCAGCAGGACATGTTTTTCATCATGAACCTTGTCCAGGGTAAACAGTCCCGTGGCCTTGGGGCCCAGGTACAACCGCCCGCCGATCGGCAGATGAAACAGACGGGGCGTCAGTTCCCCGCTGCGAACCAGGGTGATGTAAAACTCGATGTATTCTTTCTCCTGGCTGGAAGAGGCGATCGAGTATGCCCGGCGGATCATTTCGTCTGGGTTGCGTTGGGCTTTCTCCTCCGGCTCCGGATCCGAGGCCTCGATGCGGGATGCGTCTCGCCGCATCCCCAAGACGGTATACTGGCCTGGGGTGAAATCAAACAGTGGATCATCAGGCACCACCCGAAAAATCGATAAGCCTGGTGAAACATCGACTCGCTGAGATACGGTTGCGTTATAGTCCAATCGCCGGGTCATAACCTCTCCATCCTCTTACACAATCCAAAATGTTTCTAAGTATTATGGGTGGAACTTGCCATTATGACTAGAGTTTCTGGTTTTTTTTCTGGTTTTTTTGCATGATTGACTTGAGGGGATGAGGAAGGAGAAAAGGTTGGCGAAATTTTTTCTCAATCCCTATCCCCATTTTACCCCAATTTTGCTATCCTGTTCCCCATACTCTCTCTTTTGGAGGCACTCTATGCAATCGTTTGGTAAATCACTCTGCTATTTGATGTTGGGGCTCTTGATTCTTGCTCTGGTGGGGCTAACCCCTGGGGCGGAAGAAGATCCGGTCCAACGGTATTTTAAATCTCTTGCTCCGGCTTCGCTGGAACAGCCAATTCAACCCCAAGCCCTTGGTTCAGAAGAGAATGTGATGATCCCCATGCGGGATGGGGTCCGCTTGGCCGCGACCATTTACAAACCCATGTTCCCCAAGCCCCAGATGCCCGTGATTCTTGTCCGCAGCCCCTATGATCGTTCGTCGGTCGATTTAACCAAGTACCTTCTTCTTTTGCAGGATTATATTCTAGTGGCCCAGGACGCGCGGGGCCGGTTTGGATCCGAAGGCGAAGACCGGGTGTTCCAGGATGATGGCTGGGGAGAATTACAGGATGGCTATGACACCATCGAATGGATCGCCGCCCAGCCCTGGTGCAACGGCAAGGTTGGCACCTGGGGGCCCTCGGCGCTCGGGATCGCCCAAGGCATGGCGGCGGGTGCCGTCCCGCCCCACTTGGTGTGCCAGTTGATCACCTTTGCCCCCGCCAGAGGGTATGGCGAAACTGCCTACCAAGGCGGCGTCTACCGCAAGGCCTTGATCGAGGGCTGGTTGACCAAGAACAACAGCACCCACATGATCCCCATTTATCAGGCGCATCCCACCTTCGATTCCTTCTGGGAAATCTATGATATCGCCTCCCGTTTCCCCCTGATCAACGTTCCCTGCCTCTTTATCGGGGGCTGGTACGATTGCTTCCAACAGGGCACGCTGGATAGTTTTGTCGGGCGGCAAACCCTCGGCGCGGAAGGGGCAAAGGGCAATCAACGCTTGGTGGTTGGACCCTGGACCCACGTCAACGAATTTGAGGCGAAACAGGGGGAACTGACCTACCCCAGCAATTCCATCTATACCGAAGAAATCTTCCTGACTCTGGATTGGTTCGCCTATTGGCTGTTGGGTAAAAGCAACGGCGCCATGGATGGCCCTCCGGTAAAATACTATGTCATGGGTGATTCCGGAAACGCCAGCACCGCCGGCAATATCTGGAAAACCAGCGAAACTTGGCCGCCCTTCGAGCAGACCGTCCCCTTCTACCTCACCCCGCAAGCGGGGCTGGCAACCACACCTCCATCCATGGATGGCTCACTGCCTCTCTTGTTGGATCCTCAGAACCCCGTACCGACTCAGGGTGGGCAAAATCTGGAAATCCCCGCCGGGCCCTTCGATCAGCGCACGCTGGAAAGCCGCAATGACGTCCTGGTATTCACCACTCCGGTTCTGGAAAAACCCCTGGAAATCACCGGTCGCATCAAAGCGGTTCTCTATGCCTCCAGTATCCTGCCCGATACCGACCTGGCGGTGCGCCTGACCGATGTCTATCCCGATGGCCGTTCCATGCTGGTGACCGATGGTATTCTTCGGGCTTCTTTCCGTGATTCCTGGTCCAACCCTGAGCCAATCACCCCCGGCGCGATCTACCGCTATGAAATTGACCTCTGGAGCAGCTCGATTGTCTTTGATCCCGGGCATCAAGTTCGCGTCATCGTCAGCAACACCAACTATCCCCGCTTTGACCTCAACCCGGTCTATCAACAGATCGATTCCGGGGTAACCGCGGCCACCCAAATTCATATGAGCCCGGTCTATCCCTCACACATTCTGCTCCCGACTCAGTCGGAAGGGCCGGTTTCCATCGAGGATTGGTTCATGCAATAAGCCTTCTGATAGAGAAGGGAAACAGGGTATAAACAACAAGCAGGGACGCCTCTTTCAAGGCGTCCCTGCATTAAAAAAGGAGTCACTATGCGTTTCCGACTTTATTCTTTTATCTTTTCGTTCTTGGTTCTTTGCCAAGGGTTTACCCAGGGGTCTTTGGAAGTGGTCGCCAAACTGGATACTCTGCCGGGGAATGTCACCGTGGACCAGCGGGGCAATCTCTATGTCACCCTGATGCCAAATTTCAATCCTGAGCCCCATCTTATCCGCATTACCCCTGCTGGAGACATCATGCCCTATCCCAACGAACGCTGGAGCCAGGGCACG
>JAVFAP010000559.1:0-3228 GCA_034002445.1 bacterium
CTTGGCAATGATCATATCCTGCGCGAACTCAACGTCTTGCGCGAAGCCGCCGAGCGCGATAAGGAAGCCTTGTTGCACCGCTTGGGGCGCACCGAACTGGGCGACACCATCATTGGCTCCACTACCACTCTGCGCGCGGTGATGGAACGGGTGGATCTGGTTGCCCGCTCCGATCTGCCCATCTTGATCCTGGGAGAAACAGGGACCGGCAAGGAACTGATCGCCCGGGAAATTCACCGCCGCTCGTTACGCGCCTCCGGCCCCATCATGCGGGTCAATTGCGGCGCCATCCCCCCGCAGTTGATCGACTCGCAGCTCTTCGGTCATCAGCGCGGTGCCTTCACCGGCGCGACCGACACCCATAAGGGCTGGTTCGAGCGCGCCGATGGCGGGACCCTCTTTTTGGATGAAATTGGCGAACTCAGCCTTTCTGTTCAAGTCCGCCTTCTCCGCATTTTGCAGGATGGCTGGCTGGAGCGCGTCGGCAGCAGCAAACCCATCAAGGTGGATGTGCGCGTCATCGCCGCCACCCACCGCGATTTGGCCACCATGGTCAAGCAAGGGGAATTTCGTGAGGATTTGTGGTACCGCATCGCCGTCTTCCCCCTGCAACTCCCCCCCCTGCGGGAGCGGCTGGAGGACATCCCCCAACTGGTAAAGTACTTTGCCGAACGGTCCGCCGTCCGGTTCAACCTGCCTTTCCAATTGCCCCATCAGGAAGATTACGCGTTACTCGCCTCCTACAATTGGCCTGGCAATATTCGCGAACTGGCCTCTGTCATCGACCGGGCCGCGCTGTTGGGGAACGGGAAAACCCTGGAACTGCAAAAAGCCCTGGGGACTGTGCAGCCTGCCTCGGCACCACTCCCAACACGACAACCCAGCCCCAGTGCGGAAAAAGAAACCCCAATCCTGCCCTTGGATGAAGTGATGCGCCAGCACATCATCAAAACCCTGCAACAGACCGGCGGCCGCATCGAAGGCCCCACCGGCGCCGCCAAACTACTGGATATCAACCCGCACACCCTGCGCGCCCGGATGCGCAAACTAGGGGTTCATTGGAACCAATTCCGGAAAAAAGCCCAATCCGACCCAACTGAAACCGACTACATCATATAGAAAGAAGGAAATACCATGACACGATTCCGCCTTACTCGAGGATATTTTGCCTTAATCCCAAACGAAACCCCCAACCCATCCAGAAAGGACGACCCCAATGGGATTTGATGCCCTCTTGACTCTCGCCGCGGTATTGACTGTACTTGGATTCCTCATTTTTAGTTCTATCTCCGCAGACGCCATTCTTGGTGCCTGCCTGGTATTCCTGCTGCTGACCGGCATCCTTACCCCCGACGAAGCGCTGAAGGGTTTTTCGAATCAAGGCATGATTACCGTCGGCGTTCTCTATATTGTCGTCGCCGGGCTGCGCGAAACCGGCGGCATTGGCTGGATTGTCCAACGCGTCTTGGGAACCCCCAAGTCGCTCTTCAACGCCCAAGTTCGGCTGATGTCACCCATCATCATCATGAGCGCCTTTCTGAACAATACCCCTGTCGTCGCTATGCTGATCCCGGCGGTGCGGGAGTGGGCAAAAAAAATGCATCTGCCTGTTTCCCGCCTGATGATCCCCCTCAGTTATGCCGCCATCCTCGGCGGCACCTGCACCCTGATCGGCACCAGTACCAACCTGGTCGTCAACGGCTTACTCGTTTCCGAAACCACATACCCCTCTCTCAACATGTTCGATATCGCCTATGTCGGTTTCCCCTGTGCCCTCGTGGGCTTAGTCTACATTCTAGTTTTTGGCCGCTGGCTGCTGCCTGACCGCACCTCGGTCCGCCACAAAATGGATAACCCCCGCGAATACACTGTGGAAATGATCGTCGAGCCGCAGTCCCCCCTGGTTGGCCGCACCATCGAGCACGCAGGGCTGCGTCCTCTGCCCGGCATGTTCGTCAGTGAAATCGAACGTGCGGGCCATCTCATCCCCGTCGTCTCCCCCAAAGAAATACTACAGGAAAACGACCGTCTGGTTTTCGCGGGAATCGTGGAATCGGTGGTTGACCTGCAAAAATTCCGGGGGCTCAAACCCGCCACCGACCAGGTCTTTAAACTGGAATCACCCCGCCCCCATCGCTGCCTGATCGAAACGGTCGTGTCCAACACCTGCCCCCTCGTTGGCCAAACCATTCGTGCGGGTCGGTTCCGCTCCATCTACAACGCCGTCATTATCGCCGTTGCCCGTAATGGCGAACGAATTCATAAAAAGATCGGGGATATCATCCTGCGCCCCGGCGACACCCTGCTGCTGGAAGCCATGCCTTCGTTTGTGGAGCAGCACCAAAACTCCCGCGACTTTTACCTGGTGAGCCGAGTGGAAAACTCCAACCCGCCCCGGCACGAAAAAGCCCTGCTGGCCTTGGGTATCTTGATTGCGATGATTGTCGTGGTTACGGTCGGCTGGATCAGCATGCTCAAGGCGGCCATGGCGGCGGCGCTGCTGATGATCATGACCGGCTGCTGCTCTGGCAACGAAGCCAAGAGCAACGTGGATTGGCACGTGCTCATCGTCATCGCCTGCTCGTTCGGGATCGGCATCGCCATGGATAAAACCGGCCTGGCCCAATTGATCGCGGGCTCGGTGATCGCCTTGGCCGGGGATAATCCCTGGGTAATCCTGGCGCTGGTCTACTTGGTCACCACCGTATTCACCGAGATGATCACCAACAACGCCGCCGCCGTGCTGGTCTTTCCCATCGCCCTGGCGACCGCGCACAACCTGGGCGTGAACTTCATGCCCTTCGCCATCGTCATCATGATGGGCGCCTCCGCCAGTTTCGCCACCCCCATCGGCTATCAAACCAACCTGATGGTCTATGGCCCCGGCGGCTACCGCTTCAACGATTTCGTCCGCATCGGGCTGCCCTTGAACATCCTGATGGGGATCATCTCTGTCGCTCTCGCCCCCCTCTTCTGGCCATTTTGAGGATGGCATTGTCGTTCTCAAAACCTCATAGAAAACCAATCGCCGGCCGGGGCTGCACCCCGGCCGGCGTTTGTTCTTTATCTCTACGAATTTCAGCCTTGGAAATACAGGTAAGCCATCAGAATCAAGACCAGCACCAAGCCCGAGGCGGCCACTTCCCGCCAATCCCAGCTGCGCCTTGAGGCTTCGCGCTGTTCGCTGGTGATCGTCGCGAAGGTCAACCCCGTAATCCGCCCCTCGTT
>JAVFAP010000560.1:0-3221 GCA_034002445.1 bacterium
GGAAAAAATCCACCTTGGCCCCAAGGACAAAAAAGGCTACGGCGGCCTCAACTACCGTTTCCCCACTCGTCAGGCGACCGTGGTAACCTCCCCGGATGGTCCCCAGAAAACCAGCGACCTGAAGCGCTACCCCTGGGTAGATTTCTCCGGCCAGTTTGAAGACGCCCCCGCCCGTTCCGGCATCCTCTTCATGGTCCACCCCCAAAATATCGATCCCAACCCCGGCTGGACCCTGCGTTGCGAAGACGACTACGGCTACATCGGCGTCTCCTGGCCCGGCCTGGACGGCTTCGATTTCGAGCCTGGTCAAACCTACACCAACCGCTTCCGTCTCTGGCTCCATCGCGGCGATGCCACCCATTTCGACCCCCAAGCCCTGTTTGCCGCCTACGCGCAAACGCCTACGGTTCGTGTAGTTAATAAGTAAGAGTAAGAATTTCAATCTCCGGGGGGTTGTCCAACCGCCCCCCCCCCCGGGCATCCAACCTGCCACCCGATCCCCATTCGATTTCAATCCATCCCCTGAAGAATAAACAAAAAAAACAAATCGATCGGGTTTGATCCTTTCCTCCCTCTTGTCTCACATCCTTTGATTTTCTCTGGCCGATACGCTACATTCATAATCATAAATCACCTGAATGGGGGTAATAGAATGACTAACCATCGAACCCAACACACCCGGCGCGAATTTTTAGCCCGCTCTTCCGTCTTCACGGCGGCCGGGCTGGCGTCCATCGCGATCGTGCCTCACGCGGTCTTCGGCGCGCCCAACCGACCCGCACCAAGCGATAAACTGCTCTTTGGCAATATTGGCGTGGGGGGACGCGGCATGGGTTTCGTCCGCCCGGATTCGTCCATCGCCCTCTGCGATGTCGATGAAAACCGCCTCGCCCAAGCGGCGGAACGCGCCCACCCCAATCCCAAATTGTACCGGGATTACCGTGAATTGCTGGAACAAAAGGATATTGACGCGGTCTTTATCACCACGCCGGACCACTGGCACGCGCTCCAAACCATCCATGCCTGCGAAGCCGGCAAGGATGTCTACGTGGAAAAGCCCGCCTGTAAAACCATCGAAGAGGGCCGCGCCATGGTGAACGCCGCTAACCGGTTCGCCCGCATTGTCCAGGTCGGCTCGCAAGGCCGCTCCCAAGAAGGCGCCTACTACGGCCATCGCTATATCAAAAATGGCCAGATCGGCCGGGTCAGCGAAGTGCGTTGCTGGCACTATTGCAACCCTCACGGCAGTTGGACCCCTGACTCCGAACCACCCCAGGAACTCGACTACGACAGTTGGATTGGCCCCAACCGCATGGTGCCCTACAACAAAAGCAAGACGCATGGCAGTTTCCGCTTTGTCTTCGATAAGGGCGGCGGAGAAATCCGTGACCGCGGTGCCCATGTCATGAGCGTCGCCATGTGGGTGATGGATAGCGACCACACCGGCCCGGTCAGCATCGAAGCCGTGGGCGAACCCCATTTCGACGGCAACTTCGATGTCCCCGCCACGTTGGAAATCAAGTACCAATTCAAGGATCCCGATTGGACCCTCATCTGGGCCGAGCCGGGCGAAGCCCACGAAGAAGGCTTCACCTGGGTGCGTGGTTCCTATGGCGCCAACTACATCGGCGATAAGGACAATCTCATCATTACCTATGGCGACACCGCCGAAACCGATACCGAAAAGAAAGCCAAGGAATACACCCCGCCCGCCGATGGGGTCGAGGTCTTCCACAGCCCCGGCCATCGGGAAAATTTCGAAGACTGCATCCGTACCCGCCAAAAACCCTTGATGCACATCGAAGCCGGGCACCGCGTCGCCACGTTGTGCATTCTCGGCAACCTCGCCTATATCCTTGGCCGCAAACTGGAATGGGACCCTGTCAACGAGTGCGTCAAGAACGATGACGAAGCCAACCGCCTGCTCTTCCGGCCCGGCCGTGGCGAATTTTATATCTAAAAGGAGAGGTACGCCCTTATGAAATTATCGACGACAACCCGCTATCCCCAATCCGTGGTCCTGGGCGCGGCCCTTCTCTCGGCCCGCACCGCTTTCGCTGCGGCTTCGGTGGATGAGTTCATAGCCCTGGTAAAAAGTGAAAAGCAGGAAGACAAGGTCAAAGCCTGGCACATGGCCGCCGAGCAAGACGCCACGGTGGTTTCTCCCCTCGCGAGCCTGCTTTTCAGCGAAGATCTGCCCACTGCTAAGTGCGCCAATGAATGTCTGATCAAGCTGGTCCACTCGGTGGGCCAGGATACGGGCAATCCCAAGCGCAAGGAAATTACTAAGGCGCTGGTGGCGCTGATTGATCCGGCGCAGCCCGCGCGGAGCACCGAAGCCCTGCGTCACCTCTCTTGTATCGCCGATGGCGACGTGGTCGCCCAGATCGCGCCCTGTTTGGCGGACGAAATCCTCTTTGAAGAAGCCGTCTACTGCCTGGAACGCATCCCCGGCGCCGAAGCCGAAGCTGCTCTCTTGGATGGACTCAAAAAGGCCCCTGAAGCCCAGCAGTCTCGCTTACTGGTCGCCCTAGCTCGTCGTCCCTCCGCCGCTACTCTGGAAGCCGTCGCTCCCTTGACCCAGTCCGAAAATAAAAAAGTGGCGGTGACCGCATTCGAAACCATCTCCCGTATCGGCAGAACCCCCACCAGCGAATGGCGAGTTCCCCGGTGCAGACCCGAAGAAGGCCCCCTCTACCGCACCTACATGAAAAGCCTGGTTACCCTGGGCGACGCCCTGATTGCGTCGGGTAAGGGAAAAGAAACCTATCGAATCTTCTCCCGCCTCTTGGACCGGGAAGAGATCGAAGAACACTACCGCTGCGCAGCCATCGTCAGTCTGTCCAAAGTTGATGACGCCGAAGCGGTCAAGATGATTGTCGGCAAACTGCTCTTCGAACCTTCTTACATCGTCCGCTTCAACGCGAAAAATGCCCTGCTGACCATGCGAGGCTCCTCCGTTGCCTCTGCCTTGCAAGAAGCTGAAGCCGCCGCCACCGGCGACCTTAAAGCCCTCCTGCAAGAGATCATCACCACCCGCAAACAAGCCTGACGGCACACGGTGAGAAAAAAACGACGGGGGCAGGGTTTTTACCCTGTCCCCGCCTCAATTTTCCAGCAATTCCTCGCGATCGCTCTACCTTCAGAAGTCGATGATGACAACCTCATGGACATCATGGATCAAAAGAGAGATTGTCTTTTCCGATCCTTTCTTCATTTCG
>JAVFAP010000561.1:0-3220 GCA_034002445.1 bacterium
TATCTCACCCATCATGACTGCACTAACCGTACAAGAACGTTTTGATCTCATCAGCCACAATGCCCAAGAAGTTCTCACCCCAGACCGCTTACGGGAATATCTTGAAAAAAATATCCCCTTGCGGCACTATATAGGGTTTGAAATTTCTGGGGAAATTCATTTGGGCACCGGGATGCAGTGCATGGCCAAGGTGGCGGATTTTCAAAAAGCCGGGGTGGAATGCACCATCTTCTTGGCGGATTACCATAGTTGGATCAATGACAAACTGGGTGGAGACATCGAGATCATTCGTTCCATGGCGTATGATTATTTTGCCGAAGGCTTGAAGTGCTGCCTGAAAGCGGTGGGGGGCGACCCAGATCAACTAAATATTGTCTTGGGTTCGGATCTGTACCGGGAAAAGCCGGAATTCTGGACCACGTTCATTGAAGTCTGTAAAAACACCTCCCTCAAGCGAGTCATGCGGTCGATCACGATCATGGGACGGTCGGAAGGAGAATCCGTTGATTTTGCCAAGTTGGTGTACCCTCCCATGCAGGTAGCGGATATTTTCGCGCTGGGTGTCAACATTTGTCACGCCGGGAACGATCAGCGCAAAGCCCACGTGGTCGCGTTGGACACAGCGATGCAGTTGAAAACCCAGCCGCTGTTGGACCCTGAAGGAAACAAACTCATCCCCATCGCGATTCATCACCATTTGCTCATGGGCTTGGGCAAGCCCCCGATGTGGCCCATTGATCCCAGTCGGATTCAAGACGTCTGGGCCGCGCTGAAGATGAGCAAATCCAAACCCAACACGGCAGTGTTCATCACGGACGAGCCAGAAGAAATCAAAAAGAAAATCAACAAGGCCTTCTGCCCCGAGGGTGAGATCGAGTTCAACCCCGTGCTGGATTGGGCCCGGCACCTGGTGTTCATGCTGAAACGCGGCCCCCTGGTGATCAAGCGGAAAGAAGAATGGGGCGGGAATCTTACCTTCCAGACGTTTGAAGAATTGGTGGAGTGCTTTGGCAAGAAAGAATTGCACCCCATGGATTTGAAAGCGGCGGTGGGGGACAGCATCGTTGAACTGCTGGCGCCCGTGCGGGAGCATTTCGCACAGGAAAAGCAAGCCAACGCCCTGAAGCAGCTGCGCACGATCATGAAAACCGTCAAGTTACGTTGACGCGGAGGCCTACGAAAAATGACCAGCCCATACCGAGCGATCTGTATGGGCTTTTTTATTTCCGGGCCGGGACACCCTCTGTAATCCATCCGCCAATTCTCTTGGAGCGAAAGCCAGAGAATCTCTTGAAAAAACATGGCGAAAGAAAAACGGGAACAGAAAATACAGGACAGATTATGATTGCTATTATTGATTATGAAGGTGGTAATTTAACCAGCGTCCAGCGGGCAGTGCGGCACGTGGGTTTCGAAGCGGTCATCACGCGGGAGCCCGCCGAGATCGCGCGGGCGGACCGCCTGATTTTTCCCGGCGTGGGCGCGGCCGGCGCCTCGATGGAGGTGCTGAACCGCACGGGACTCACTGGTATCGTCAAGGAGCAGGTGATGGAAAAAAAGAAGCCATTCCTGGCCATCTGTATTGGTATCCAGATATTGTTTGAACACAGTGAAGAAGACGATACCCCCTGCCTGGGGATTCTCGAGGGCCAGGTGCGACGGTTCCCAGACGATCCCACCGGCCTGCTGAAGATTCCCCAAATCGGCTGGAACCAAGTCTACCAGAGGGGTTCGCACCCCATCTTTGAAGGGGTGAAAGATGGGTCGGAATTTTACTTTGTAAACTCGTATTATTGCGTGCCTGCCGACTCTTCGGTCCGGATCGGAGAAACCGAATATGGGTTCCGCTTCACCAGCGCGGTGGCGCGGGACAACATCGTCGCCACCCAGTTTCATTTGGAAAAAAGCGGCCCAACCGGGCTGCGGATGCTGCGCAATTTCTGCCACGCTTGAACCGCGAGACCTTGATAATAAAGAGCAAGAGAGAAACCCATGCTAACAAAACGCATTATACCCTGCTTGGATGTCCGGGCCGGCCTGGTAACCAAGGGGATCGAGTTTAAGAACAATATTGACCTGGGCGACCCCGTCGCCATGGCATTGAAATATTATGAAGAAGGCGCGGATGAGATTGTGTTCTACGATATCACCGCCAGCAGTGATGCGCGCGATATCATGATCGACGTGGTGAGCCGGACTGCGGAATCGATTTTTATTCCCTACTCGGTGGGCGGCGGCATCCGGACGCTGGAAGATATGCGCAAGGCCCTCTTGGCGGGAGCCGAGAAGGTAAGCGTGAATTCGGCGGCTGTGCTAAACCCCGAGATCATTGCTGAAGGCGCGCAAGCGTTTGGCAGCCAGTGCATTGTACTGAGCATGGATGTCAAACAGGTGGGGATTTCGGAAGCCATTCCCTCGGGGTATGAAATCTATATCAACGGGGGCCGTAAAGCGATGGGGCTTGACGCCATTACCTGGTGTCAGCAGGGAGAAGCCCTCGGCGCGGGGGAACTGGTGGTCAACAGCATTGATGCGGATGGGACCAAGTCGGGGTTTGAACTCAACCTGACCCGGCGGATCGCGGAAGCGGTGGGGATTCCGGTTATCGCCAGCGGGGGCGGGGGCACGCCGGAGCATCTGTATGCGGTATTCACCGAAGGCAAAGCCGACGCCGCCATCGTGGCCTCGATGGTGCATTTCGGCACCTACAGCATCCCCCAAATCAAACAGTACCTCCAAGAGCAGGGGGTAGAGATCCGGAAGACGTGGTAACGTGGGTGGGGAAACCAAGGAACCTTGGCATTTGTTTATAGAATTCATGCTATTATTGTTAAAGGGAAATGAAGGGGAGAGAAAGAAAAAAGCATGGAAACAGATTTCGTGGATGCAGCCAAACGGCATTGGGAGGATGCAAATTTTCTACTTGACGAGAACCGGCTCGCAAATGCCGACCATCTGTTTGGACTATCGGCGGAATGTGCACTTAAAGCCGTTATGAAAGGACTGGGGATGCCTGTCCGTCCGGATGGCTCTCCTTCTCAGTATCGGATTCATATCAACAGACTTTGGGATGAGTTCATTTCTTTTGCCCAGAAACAGAATGGAGCAAGATATGAAGTTTATCTCGCCGGTCAATGCAATCCATTTTTTGACTGGGATATCGCCCAGCGGTATAGTCCCCGCTCTGAATTCACACAACCCGATGTCCAACACCATCAGC
>JAVFAP010000562.1:0-3218 GCA_034002445.1 bacterium
TGGAACATTACCCTCTTCGGAGGACGTCCCATCACCTACTATTCCTCCACCCGTGGCGACGCGATCTACGGAGGGAATGTCGAGTATGATGTCAATCCCCAACTCAAAACCGCCCTGCGCTATTACGTCTATGACGCCAACCAGTTCAACGATGACCTCGGCGCGTTTGAGTTCTGGTATCGTTATAACCCCAATTTGATGAGCCATCACGAGTTTGCTTTGCTGGATGGCGAACCCTACACCTTGAAAAACGATCTCTTCGCGCGGGTGGATTCGATCGACCTGGATATCAATGCTCAGGTTTTGCGCCTGTTCGAAACCGTCGGCGACCACACCATAAACTTTAACCCCTATTTCGCCTTGGAATACGGTTTGGAACCCTTCACTTATGGCTCTATCTTCCTGACCAAGGGCATGGGAGAGTACTGGAGTCTGGTCGGTGGTTTTGATATCCGCGAAGCCGATGGCCAGTCCAACCCCTACATCCGCAGCACCAACCGGGATTACCGACGCTTTTCCGGCGGGGTGGAAATTTATCCCACCCAGCAGTTGACCCTCGGGATCAATGGCGAATACTGGGATGTCGATCCCCAAAAAGATGAGTTTTTTGGGATTACCGGCGAAATTGAGTACAAATTGAACAAGCAGTGGACCCTCTCCAGCGGGGTGGATTATGGCGAATATGTCCAGGAATTCCGCGATGAATATTTGTGGGGCTCTGGACTGCGCGATATCTTCCGCATCACTCCCGATGTCATCACCTATTACGGGCGCGTTCGTTGGCGGCCAACAGACAAGATTTATGCCGCCGCCCGCTTTGAAGTGGAAGACAGCGATTTCGATACCGACAACTGGTATGCAGTTCGTCTTGAACTTGGAGTGAACTTCTAAAATGAAAGCCTCTTTCTCTCTTTCTATCCTTTCATTTTTGATTCTGGCGGGTTTCACGCTGACTGGATGCAAGGACCAGCCCGGGATCGCAAATTTCCCCCACAATATCCACGTGGAACAAGAAATTACCTGCGACACCTGCCACGAATTGAATGATGACCAGGTCACCCTTCCTGCCATGGATTCCTGCTTGACCTGCCACGAAGCGGACAGCGACACGCTGAGCCGCTGTACCGAATGCCATCAACAACACAATGTCCAACCCGCGGGCGAGAGCGTGGTTTCCCACCAATCTTTGTTAAAGCCGCTGATGCCCAAGGATTGGGCCGATGTGAAATTCAATCACGCCCAATACCTCGAAAACGACCAGGAGACCTGCTTCGGCTGCCACGCAGGCGTCAAAGACAGCGATAAATCCACTCTGAGCAACCTGCCTTCCATGGAAACCTCCATGGACTTCAACGAAGTCCACGGCATCTCCAACGAATGTGCGGTCTGCCATACCGAAGTGGATCGGCTCAATCCCCCGGCCAGCCACAATGCCTCCTGGGCGCAGAAACACGGTATGATGGAACCCTTTATGGACAAAGACCGCTGTCTGTTATGCCATGAAGAGGCCACTTGCACCACCTGCCACCGGATCGAACAGCCCAAAAGCCATACCAATTTATGGCGTCGCCGTACTCACGGCATTCAGGCCTCCTTCGATCGCGGCCGCTGCCTGGTTTGCCATCGCAACGACGAGTGCATGTCCTGTCACCGCAACGCCGCAGACCGGATTCCACCCGCGCATTATCATCAACCGGGCGTGCAATGTGTGATCTGCCACGCTCCCCAAGGCGCGATCCGGCAGCCTTCCTCCCCTGTGAAGATGATGCCGCACCGCATGATGATGGGGTCCTCCTCGGCCAAATGCCTGGAATGCCATTCGTTCTAGGTGAATTGTTGAACCAAGACAAAAGAGGCGGCCCAAAAAACCGCCTCTTTTTTACTTCCACACAAGGCAACTCTTCCATGGATTTTTCCATACTCCCAACACGCGATTCACATTAATTTTTACGATTTCCAGAGTATGATTATAAGGAAATCTTGAGTTCGTTCTGACTATGTGAATACCAATAAACGATGGATGATTATGACCAAAAAATTAGATGCTCTCTTCCGCTTCCTCGGCTCCTTGAAACTGGCCGTCATTCTCTTGATCGGCTTTGTCATTTTGCTGACGGTCGCCACGTTTTATGAATCCTATACCAGTACTGCCCAGGCCCAGCAAGTCATCTACAAAACTCTTTGGTTTGATTTTCTCCTGCTGTTGCTCTGTATCAATGTTGCTTTCTCCGCATTGATTCGTTTCCCCTGGAAAAAGATGCACATGGGTTTTGTCATCACCCATCTCGGCATCCTGATCATCCTTTTCGGTGCCATCGTCACCCGCAAATACGGGGTGGAAGGCCAAATCATGCTGCGCGAAGGCCAGCAAACCCAGTACCTCTCCATTCCGGAAACCGTGATCTCCTTCACCCTGCCGGGTCAAAGCGGCATGTGGGATTATTACCCCTCCTTCCTTGACCGTCCCATTCCGGCTGGCAAGGAAATCCATTACCCTGTGGGCGATACCGGCATCGATTGCTATGTGGATCTGTATGTCGAAGATCCCCACATCACCGAAACCGTGACCAATGACAACGCCACCGAGAATCCCGCCCTCCAAATCACCCTGTATCAAAAGAACACGTCTGGCCAATTCTCGGACTGGTTATTCGGTGCCACCGCGAAAGAGGGGACCATCCAGTTGACCGTGGGCACGATCCAGTTTCACGCCACCATCCCCCCGGAATCCTATCCAGATAGTGTCGCCAAGGGAAACCGCATCGATATCTACCAATCCCAGGATGGAAAATTCCCCTACCGCGCCGTGAACGCCGCCGGCCAGGCGGTGACCGGTGTTCTTGCCATCGGCGAGGAACTGGACCCCGGCTGGAATGGCATTTTTGCCAAGATCAGCCAGTTTTATGAGAACGCCCGGTTGACCGAAACCGTCACCGCGGCGGTCGGCCATACCCATGAAACCAATCCCGCCATCCATGTTCGCCTGGAAAAGGGAGGCGAAAAGGCGGATGGGTATGTCATGTACAACACCCCCCGCGAATTCTCCGTCGGAGGGACTGTCTGCGAGGTGAACTTTGGCCAAAAGCGGGTTCCTATCGGCTTTACTATGGAACTGCTGGACTTCCGCGCCCCCCGCTACCCTGGCACCAACCGTCCCAGTAGCTACGAGAGCGATGTGAAAGTGATCGATTCCGCCCAGGGCAACGAGTTCGAACAGC
>JAVFAP010000563.1:0-3199 GCA_034002445.1 bacterium
AGAGGAAATCTTCGAAGAGCCAGAAGATATAGTTGTACTTAATATCCCCGCCGAAGTGGTGACCGCCGGTGGTATCGAGGAAAAGTTCCACCTGGGTGCCTTTGCCAGCTTTTAAGAGTTCCTGGTAAACCTTGACTGTATCTTGGAAGAGGACATTGGTATCTTCGATGCCGTGCAGGAGTAGCAGGCGGCCCTTGAGGTTCTTGGCCAGGGGCAAGAGGGAGAATTTGCGCTGGTCGGGCTGGTTTTCCTGGGAGTCGCTGATGGTGACACTGGTGTAGCTGCCATAGTAGTTTTCCCACTCGGTCGGCCCGGCTCCGGCCATTCCCACAGTAAAGACATCGGGCTTGGTGTAGAGGGCCATTTGGGTGACAAAGCCGCCGAAACTCCAGCCGTAGAGGGAGACCCGGTTGGGGTCGCCGCCGTATTCCTTGACCAAATGAGCGACGCCATCCGCCAGATCATCCACCTGGGGTTTGCCCGGTTGTTCCCAGTTGGCGCTTTCGAAGAAACTACCGTAGTTGGAACTGCCACGAGGATCAATCACCGCCGCGATGTAGCCATGGCGCTTGGCCATATACATGGGGAAGCGGTAGTTGTAGGTGCCAAAGCCGCCATAATCGACCATGCTGCGGTTCCCCAGGGGGCCGCCGTAGGTATAGATGGTAATGGGGCAATGGTTCTCTTTTTTGTGATTCGGGGGCAGGAACAGCATCCCTTGGATGGTCTGCCCTTCCTTGTTTTGGAACGAGAAGAGTTGGGGCTTCAACTGGTTGAGCTGGGCGATGGTGTTGGGATGGGAATCGGTGATCAGTTCTTCGGTGGCCGGATCGACCGTTCCCGCGGCAAGTTCGGCCAGTTGTTCCCAGTTGGTGAAGCAGGCGGCATAATGGCGGCCATCGGGAGAGACCGCGGGATCAGAGTAGACGCCCTCCCTCGTGGTGAGTTTCCGCATCGCGCCGGTCCGGAACTCCACCGCATAGATATCACGGCGGACAGGGTGTTCTTTATTGGCGAGGACAAAGAGGGTATTGCCGGGGTCATCGAAGGCGATGATTTCGGCATCGAAATTGCCGCGCAGGACTGGCACCTTGCCCTTGGTCAGGGGATCGATCAGCCAGGGCTGGGTGAAGCCACTGTCATCGAAGGAGGCGATCACCTGGGCGCCATCGGAGGTGAACTGGGGCTGAATGCGATCGGGGGAGCGCTGGGTTCCGCTGTTGCGGGCTTGATGAATAGCGCGGGCTTTTTCGATCGAATCGATGCTGGCGGTGTAGATGACGATTTCTTCGGTCTCGGGGTCGTAGGTGCGGAAAACAATTTTTTTGCTATCTTTGGACCACTCAGGATTGGTAATGCGCAGTTGTTCCTTGCCGCCGGGATGGTGGAAGACCTCCACCGCGCTTTCCTTGGTGCCGTCGTCGATGGGATCATTGACTTTTTGGAGATAGATCCAGCGTTCGTTTTCATTGCCCTTGGGATCTTCGGCCAAGGGGCGGTCATGTTCTTTCCATTGGGCGAAGCGGTCGCGGTAAGTTACATAGCCCACCTTGCGGGCAGGGGTGCCGCCCTTGGACTGGGAGGTGACGATGGCCATCCACTGCTGGTCGGGGGAGAGGATTTTTTCGTCGATGGAGCGGCCCGCGGGGATGTTGGGGAAGAGTTCTTCAAAAAAGGAACTGTTGAAGCGCACCCGGTAGAGGGCATTGCCGCGCCAGTAGAGATAGCCGTCATCGGTGGTGGTGAATTGGTACTTGTCCTTGCCGCCCTGGGTCTTGGTGAGGCGTTCGAGGGCGGAGGATTCCAGATCAAGGCGGTAGAGGTCGTTGCGGTAATCCAGAATCAGGTCATGGCCAGTGGAAGACCAGACATAGGAGGCAACCCCTTTGTACTCGGGAGTGGTGGAATCCGCTTTGCCTTGGGCCTCGACGATCAAGCGGGCCTCGGGGTCGAATTGCTGAAACGCGGTGGCGGAGGTAACCGCCCGGGCTTGGCGGGTGCAGGTGTCGTAGACCCAAACATCCTCGCCGGTGGCGTCGAAGATGTTCCAGCGGAAGGCCAGAAAACGGCTATCTTTGGACCAGGCAAGGTCCTTGGCGGTTTTGCCGAAGAGGCGATCATTGTTGAACAAGGCATCCAGGGTAAAATCCACCTCGGACGTGACATTGCCCACCAGGGTTGCATCGCAAACCTGGTCACAAGGCAACGCCATGCCTTGGGCGGGGAAGGACAACAGGCAGGTGAGAGCCGCATAAACCAAACCCTGCCGCAGCGACCAGAGAAGATTGGTCATCTTTGAATCCTTTCTGTAGGTCATGATGATTGGTACATGAGGAGCATGGAAAAATAGTGGTTATTCTCTCGTGCAGAATCAAGGGTTATGAGGCGCCGGGCCGGGAATCCATAGCGGATTGAGGCAGATCGCGTGGGGAGAATGGGGTGGGGGTATGCTTCACGCGATTTTCATCGCGGGCTCATGCAAATCGCACATCGCGGCGGTAGAGTTTCTCCTTGAATTTTTTTGTATTTTTTAATTGACTATCGTAGAAAGGCGAGTATACTAACTCTTTGGTGTTTTTTAAGAGCAGAGACAAAGATGCTTACTGCATAACCATGTCCAATCCGTTCGGTTTTCGAAATTATTTCTGTCGACCAAATCTGTTTCGGTTTGTGGTGTAATCCTTCTCAATTCTATCCTACTCATTGGGGCATTGGGTGAATACTGTCCGTGTGGAAACCGCAGGAAACCAGGTTTTTCACGGTCACACAAGCGATGTGAGCGTTTCTGAACCTCAAACGGCATGGAACAACATCATAAGGAGTAAAAAAAGATAATCTGCCATGGCACGACAAATACCTCTTGAACGAGTCCGTAACATCGGAATTATGGCCCACATTGACGCCGGCAAAACTACCGTAAGCGAGCGGATTTTATTTTATACCGGAAAGACCCACAAAATCGGGGAAGTGCATGATGGCCAGGCCACCATGGATTGGATGGAGCAGGAACAGGAGCGCGGAATCACAATCTGCTCGGCGGCGACCACCTGCTTTTGGAAAGATCATCGGATCAACATCATTGACACACCAGGCCACGTTGACTTTACGGTCGAGGTCGAACGGTCGTTGCGGGTGCTGGATGGGGCTGTGGCGTTGTTCTGCGCCGTGGCTGGGGTAGAACCTCAGTCTGAAACGGTGT
>JAVFAP010000564.1:0-3199 GCA_034002445.1 bacterium
TAGACGGGGTAACCATCCTGTAGCGTCAGGATTTCCCTGGCGGTAATCTCTCCTACCCAGGCGGGCGGGCTGAGGATTAATTGCTGGAGTTGTTCTACCGAAAATTTTTGGGTCTTTTCAAAGATGATCACCTTGGGGTGATCGTAGATCCGCGCGGTCTCATCCTCCAGATCGGTCCGGAACTCCCACCCCAGAAACTGGGGCGGATTATCGATCACCTTCGCGATCCGAAAGCCGAGTTGCTCCGCGAAGAAGGCTTTGAGAAACTGATTGGCGATGGGGTAGTAATCCGGATTGCGCAAGGTGGTTCCATAGCCACGCTTGCTCTGCAAGACGATGTAATCGTAGCGGTTCAGCACCTGGGCATAGTACTGGGCCCGGCGGGCGGGGGTGCGCTCCAAGTCCCGCTGATCATGGATAAAGATGCGGTCGCTGCTTTCCACATGAAACCCGGGAATCCCTTCATCCCACGATTGCATGGTCAGCGCCTGCCCCGGTTTCATCGTCTCTTTAAGATACTGGGAAGCCTGCACCAAGGTGTGCGGTTTATCATAAATCCGGACATACGAGCAACCATAAATCAATCCAGAGACAAGCGCCACTGTGCCCCCGGCAATCCCCAGGCGGCGGGCCCGCCATTTCCATTCTACCGGAATGGCGGCGAGCGAAGGCGCGTAGAAATAGGGCTGAATCCGGGCCAAATCCACAATCAATTTGGCCCCGAAGACCATCATGACCGGCAGAATGGCGTCCATATAGCGAGGAAACTTGCTGTGGAATGTGCTGTAGAGCAGAAAACTGGGGATCACCCAGGCGGCCAGCACCACATCGCTGCTGGAACGGCGGTACAAAAGGCGCCACACCGCGTACCCGCATCCAGCTAGGACAAAGGAAGCGGTCAGCCAGTCCAACGAGGGGTAAAAGAGGTTGTCCAGGGTATAGAAGACCGAAGGGGTGTTGCGGTATTGTAGGGTGTAAATGATGGGGATATCGCCCGTGCGGTGGAAACCACTCTCGCGGATCATGTCTTCCGCGAACGATTTGGCGTCAAAGTAGGCCATGGGCTCAGCGAAGAAGAACGCCAAAACCCCAACGAGGATCGCCAGAGCTAGGCAGAACCAGGGCCGGTAGATCAGAAAGAACGGCTTTATAAAGCCAATTTGCCCCTTGTGGAATTGTTTGCGGTACGAAAGCGCCACCAGCGAGGCGAGAAACAGCAGAACCAAGACCGTGATCACGGCCGGATTCAGTAAAAACATTGTGTAGCCGCCGATGGAGTAACTTTTGAGATAAAAATCACGGAACGCCGCCAACGTCACATCAAAACTGGGTTGGGTGGAACTGGCCGCTTTATAAAAATGCAGGGTGAAAAGCGAAAGCATCCCCAGCCAAAAGCCGTGAATCCAGCGGCCAATGCGGCCCACCCGCTCATCCTGCCAAATCGCGGCGGTATGGGCGATCAACAAAATGCCGGGCAGCAGGATGCCGCTCCACTTGGTAGCGACCGCGAAGCCGGTGCAGAGAGCCCCCAGCACATACCACAAGAGCCGCGGCTTTTGCGCGACTTTCATAAAGCAGTAAACTCCTGCCGTCAGCCAAAAGCCCAGCATCACGTCCACTGTAGCGAAATGGCTGGTCTGCACGTGCAGCATTGCGGTCGCCAGCATCAGCGCCGCCACCAGCCCGGTAGCGCGATTGTAGGCATCCCGCCCAATGAGATACGCCAGCAGCACGGTAAACGCGCCCGCCCAGGCGGTCAGTGTCCGGCCAATGATTAAAATAAACCGGCCATCCACCACCGAATACTGCGCATAATTCACCAGCAGTTTGGGGATGTAGATGGCCAGCCCCAGCCCCAAAAAGGGCAGAATCAAGGCGGGAAACAGAGTGGAAAGCCGTTGCGGATCACGGTACCACGAAATCTTGCGGCCCCGGTGTTGATGAAAATCCTTGCTGGTCTTCCAAACCAGGCGCAAGCCCAGCCAGGCGCAAAATAGCAGAGCCGTCAGACTCAGCCAATCTGGGAAAGCCATAAAAACCCAATCATCGGTATCGGTCCGGTGCTGGGTCAGATAGGCTTTGTACGCCAGGTACAAATGCAGGGGGAAGGTCCCGTAGTTATAGTTGCGAGGACGCAAGGCGGGGTTGTTGGGTGTCCCCTTATCGCCTTGGATCTCCAAGTTGCGCTGATAAAACAGTTTAATCTGGCTTAAAAAGGGAAGTTGCTTTTCTTCTTCGCTTAGCCATTGGGGCCTCAGATCATTCGCGCAAAAATGGTAATGGTTCTCATCGGGATGGAAGGTATGCACGCCATCCTTAAAACTCCAGTCGAGACCATAAAACCGCAATCCCAACGCCAACGCGAAAATCAGCAACAACGCAAATGCACCTGCAAGCCGTTTCAATGGTAAGTTCATCTTCAATACCCTTAGATTGATATAGACTGCCCGATCAAAAAAATGGGATCACCCAACCAACGAATCCAACAGGGATAATGTATCCGTTGCTGGGTGAATTGCTTATTGTACCGGCTCCATCCCGCTTGGTGGATGGAGCCACACCCACATTGGAATAAAGAAGCGATCCACGATCCGCTCCCCGCACAGGTAGACCGGTCGGGATAAACAAATCAAAAAGGAAAAAGCAGCGACCGCCGCTTCTTCCTTGGGCGGAAACAAGGTACAGTCCTCCATGGAATTTTGCATTCTTTTAAAGGAAACACCATGAAAAACGCCGATATCCATACTGTAATCGGTATCCTACGGCAAGACACCCCAAAATGGAAGACTCCAGCGGTTACTGTGGTTGCCGGAGACTCGCGCGACCCCTTCCACGTGCTGATTTCCTGTATTCTCAGCCTGCGGACCAAGGATGAGACCACTGCCCAAGGCTTCGCCCGGTTGCGCGAACGCGCCGCCACGCCCGAGGCGATCCTCACCATCCCCGAGGACGAACTGGCGCGGTTGATTTACCCAGTCGGCTTTTACCGGCAAAAAGCCAAAACTATCCATGAAATCTGCCGTATCCTACTTGATTCCTATGGGGGGAAAGTCCCCAACGATCTGGACGAACTGCTGAAATTCAAGGGCGTGGGCCGCAAAACCGCCAACCTGGTCCTTACTCTCGGTTTTCGCGAATATGGGATTTGCGTGGACACCCATGTCCACCGCATCACCAACCGCTGGGGCTATGTTAATAC
>JAVFAP010000565.1:0-3193 GCA_034002445.1 bacterium
TCCACGGGTGGTCAAGGATCGGCTGGGATTTTCCCCCAGCCGGAAAGCATACCATACCAGAAAACGGGGAAACGGATAAGGTTTTTCGCCAGGGATTACAGTGTTTTCGAAAACATCGCCTTGCTCTGGTTTGGTTTCTTCAGATAGGCGTCAAACACCATCGCGATGGGGCGGACGATGATATGGCCCAGATCGGTCACCTTGATCTCACGGACGATGTTGGGGTCCAGCAGGCCATCTTCGATGAAGGGGCGAAGCCGGTCAATTTCTTCTTGAAAATATGCGTGAAAATCCACTTTCCAGGTTGCCTCGAACCGAGGAATATCGATCCGCAGATTGCACATCAGCTCCATGATCACCCAGCGCCGGATCTGGTCATCCCGGCTCAGTTCAATCCCCCGCTCCACAGGGAATTCCCCAGCCGAGACCATCTTCTCGTATTGGTTGAGTTTTTTCACATTTTGCACATAGAGGGCGGGCAGACTGCTGATGGACGAGGTTCCGAAAGCGTACAAATCCGTCCCCGCCCGGGTGGTGAAACCCATGAAATTGCGCTGCAAGGTGCCCTCACCCTGCGCGATCGTCAGCTCATCTTCTGGTTTGGCGAAGTGATCCATGCCGATATAAACATAGCCATTTTCGGTGAAACGCTCGATCGCGGCTTGCAGGATGGAAAAGCGCTCATTGGTATCCGGCAGGCTGTTCTCGTCAATCCGGCGCTGAAACGGCATTTTGGACGGGAGAAAGGCAAAATTATACAGCGCGACACGGTCGGGATCGATCTCGATCATGGTCTTCAATGTTCGCCGGAAGGTTTCCGCGGTTTGGTGCGGCAAGCCATAGACCAGATCGATGTTGACGCTTTTAAAGCCCATGGTGCGGCAGAGGGTGACAAAGTTGTACGTCTCCATGGCGCTCTGCACCCGATTGATCGCCACCTGGGTTTCTTTGGTAAAATCCTGCACGCCGAACGAAATCCGGTTAAATCCGAATTTGCGCAGCACATCCAGGTGTTCCTTGCTGGTGACCCGCACATCCGCTTCCAGCGACAGTTCCGCGTCCCTCGCGAAAGAAAACTGGCCAAATACATATTCCAGTAGGCGATGAAAGACCTCCGGTTTAAGGAATGTCGGAGTCCCCCCGCCAAAATGGAACTGGGTCACCTTGCGTTGGGGATTGATGGACGGAGCAACCAGGTCGATTTCCTTGATCAAGTGGTCCACATAGCGGTCCCCGATATCCTGCTGGGGGGAGATGATGACATTACAGCCACAGTAGTAGCAGCGTTCGGCGCAGAAAGGAATGTGGATATAGATAGAAAGCGGGGCCTTGCTATCAGGGGCGTTGGTCGCTTCGATGTGTGCGCGCAAGTGCGTCCCGCCCACCGATTCGTCCCACTCCGGCGCGGTGGGATAACTGGTGTACCGGGGCCCCCGCATGGTGTATTTTTGGATCAGGTCATGATCAATGGTAATTTTTCGTGGTTTGACATTCATCGTGATTCACACTCTTTTCGGCCCCCCCCCAAAAAAACGGGGATAGCCATCCACGGCTCCGGATGCTCCCCCAGATCCTGCTAACAACAAACGCCTGGGGCAGCCAACAGGGATCGAGGAAGGGATTGCCAGGGATTATTGCCCGGCTTGCTGGACCGTTTGGACAAAGGCCTTGACCGATTCCACCGGCGTTTCCGGCAAAATTCCATGGCCTAGGTTGGCGATATAGCCTTCTTTGCGGCCCATGGTTTCCAACATGATCTGCGTCTTCTGGCTGACAATCTCCGGCCCGGCAAATAATACCGTGGGATCCAGGTTGCCTTGCAGCACTGTATCACTACCGACCACCTTTTGCACCGCTTTGAGATCGTGCCGCCAATCCACACTCAATACCGAGGCACCGGTCTGCTTCATCTCCGATAGATAGGGAGATGAGCCGTTCACATACAGAATAATGGGAGTTCCCTGGGATTGAATGGCATGGATAATGCGTTTTTGGTAGGGATAGGCAAAAACCCGGTAATCGGTTTGGGTCAGCGAGCCAGCCCAGGTATCGAAAATCTGCACCGCGTCCGCCCCGGCCTTGATCTGCACCTGCAAGTACGCGATCACCGTTTCGGTTATGATATCCAGCAGTTTTTTCAACACATCCGGCTGGCTGTACATCAGGGTTTTGATGTGGTTCAGGTTGCGGGTCATCTCGCCTTCCACGAAATATGTCGCCATGGTGAAGGGAGCACCGGCAAAACCCAAGATGGGGACGGATTCACCCACCTGGCGGCGCACGCATTGAATGGAGTCATACACCGGCGGGGTTTCATCATACGCGCAGACACACAGTGATTTCAGTTCAGATTCGTTCCGAAACGGGGGCGTGATCACAGGACCTTTCTCGGTAAAAACCACCTCGCGGCCCATGGTTTCAATAGGAATCAAAATGTCGTTAAAGATGATGATGGCATCGACATCCAGAATCTCCAACGGCTGGATCGAAACTTCCGCCGCCACCTCTGGCTTGCGGCACATCTCCAAAAAGGTGTGGTTTTTACGCACCGCCTGGTACTCCGGCATGTAGCGGCCGGCCTGACGCATCAGCCAGACAGGAGGCCGGTCCACCGGCTGAAACTGCAGGGCACGCAGAAAGCGCTCTTTTTTGGTCAGAAATGGAGTTAGTCGATTGGTTGTCATTTTTATTTTCTGTTCCCATGTGGATTGGTGTTCGCTGCCCGGGATCCGCAGTCCGTGGCAAACAGTTCCGCCAAACAACGGGCTGCATTGGGGCAGCTGCGGATCGCCCGGTGTGTCCGCATGTTCCGCCGGGGTGCCAGAATCATGCGCTCCGCCAGACGCTCCATTTGACTTTTGATCACCGCCTTCTGCGGCTCGGTCAGTTCCGGCAAACTCGCGAAGAGGCGCTCGATCTCCCCTTGGCATATTTGATCGGCCAACTCGCCCAAATGGCTGGCGAAGCGGTCGATATGAAAGGGAAGCGGCCAAGGGCCCAGCCGTTCCAGTTCTTCCCCGGTGATTTCTTCCGCTAATTTGATGGCTTGCGCCCGCTGCGCTTCATTCTGATGGGCCTGCTCCCGTAAATCTTCCATATCTGCCAGGACCACGCCGGGCAACTCGCTCACACGGGGATCGATGTCCGGTGGCACGGCAATATCGATCAGCAAGCGGCTAGCCGGGCTTTCTTC
>JAVFAP010000566.1:0-3193 GCA_034002445.1 bacterium
CTCCGAGGAAGAGGATGGATTGCGGCAGCACACCATCTCCCTCCCCACTCCCAGCAAGCGCCAAGCCACCGTGGCGCTGCGGATCGAACAAACCCGGGGCTACTACGGCGGCTCCACCATCCCCGACCCCATCCGGCTCCAGTGTGGCGTGGGTGAAACCACAACGGGCGACTGGGCGATTGGCAGCGTGCTCCAGAATTACTCCGGCGGCGCATGGTACCGCAAAACCTTCTCCCTCACCAAGGAACAAACGAGGGGCCGGGTGGTCATCAATCTGGGCGATGTCGTCGCCACCGCGGCAATCCATATCAATGGCGCCCATGCAGGAACCCTGGTCGCGCCACCGTGGAAATGGGATATCACCCAGCACGTGCAAGTGGGTGAGAACCAACTGCAAATCCTGGTTTATAATACCTTGGCCAATCATTATTCCACCATCCCCACCCGCTATGGCGGGGATCTGAAATCCGGTCTCCTTGGCCCAGTGCAAGTAGAGATGCAAAGCCCGGTCATCCTAACCGAAGTTCACTGATCCATCGTGGGGCAGGCAAATCCGCCTGCCCTCTTTTTGTAAATTTTGACAATGAAAAAAGGGAGCGGATCCAATGACGACAAGGCGCGAATTTCTCCAACACACAGGTTTGGGGTTGGCTGGGCTGACTTGTATCCCTCTGCGGGCTATGGGAAAGGCCCAAAATTCATTCCACACGAATTTCGTATTTATTCTCTGTGATGATTTAGGTTATGGCGATCTGGGATGCTATGGGCATCCCCGCATTCAAACCCCCAACTTAGATCAACTGGCCCGGGAAGGGCTGCGGCTGACGGATTGCTACGCCGCCGCCCCCGTCTGCTCACCTTCCCGCGCGGGGATCATGACGGGACGCAATCCCACCCGCTGCCGCATTCCCGACTGGATTCCGCCGCGTTCTGGGATTTATCTACACCCCCAGGAGATCACGGTCGCAACCCTGTTACGCCAGGCTGGATACACAACCTGCCACAGCGGCAAATGGCATCTGAGTGACGCGGAGTTCTTCGAAACCCGTCCCACTCCGGGGGATCATGGCTTTGATCACTGGTTCTCCACGCAGAACAACGCGCTGCCCTCCCATCGCAATCCCGCGAATTTTGTGCGCCAGGGGGAGCGTGTTGGTTCAACCACAGGCTACTCCAGCACCCTGATCGTGGATGAAGCGATCGAATTTCTCCACAACCGGGACGAGCACAATCCATTCGCCCTGTTCGTCTGGTTCCATTCCCCCCATGAACCCATCGCCACCGCCGAGTACTACCATCGTCTCTATGCGGATGTGGAAGAGCAAGAACAGGCAATCTACTACGGGAACGTATCGCAGATGGATGCCGAAACCGGTCGCCTGCTGCGCGCGCTGGACCGGCTAAATCTGCGGGAAAGCACCTTTGTGATGTTCACCAGTGATAATGGCCCGGAAACCCTCAATCGCTACCGGGGCGCCCAGTATTCGTACGGCTCTCCTGGCCCTTTACGAGGAATGAAGTTGCATTTGTACGAAGGCGGAATTCGGGTGCCTGGCCTCATCCGCTGGCCAGGGCATACCCAGCCCGGTCAGGTCAGCCACGAGCCGGTCAACGGTACGGATATCCTCCCCACATTTTGTGCGATCGCCGCCGCGCCCCTTCCCCAAGACCGCGCGCTCGATGGCGCCAGCCTGCTTCCCCTGCTTCAAGGCCAAGCGGTCGATCGCCCCAAGCCACTGTACTGGCGTTATGACAGAGCCCTTTCTCCCGCCAAAACAGCCTTGCGCCAGGGCGAGTGGAAAATTTTGGTTACTCCCGATGGGACCGGCGTCGAACTGTACAACCTGCGGGAGGATCCCTGTGAACAGGTAAATCGCGCCCAGAGCGAGCCCACACGAACCACCTCGCTTCTTGCTGAACTCAAAGCCATTCATACAGAAATCGAGAACGATCCCATTTCCGCCCCAAAATAACAAGGCAAGTGGAACCGGTCCGCGGGTTTTCAGATTTCAAATTGTCGTGGTAAAATGCGGCAAACACCGCCAGCACGGCAATGGAACGACAGGAAAGGCGCTTCGCATGAAAATCGGAATAGTTTGTTATCCCAGCGTGGGGGGTAGTGGTATCGTCGCCTCCGAACTGGGGAAATCGCTTTCCCGCCGGGGCCACTCCGTGCATTTCTTCAGTTATGATATCCCAATGAAATTAGAGGGTGCGACCGAAAAGTTCCATTTCCACCATGTGGAGGTGCCACTCTATCCCCTGTTTCGTTTTCCACCGTACACCATTGCCCTGGCCTCAAAAATCTACGAAACAAGTAAGAAGGATCCCCTAGATATCCTCCATGTGCACTACGCCGTGCCCCACTCCACGTCCGCCTTTATGGCCAAACAGATGCTGTGCAGCCGGGGCGAATCCCCCCTCAAGGTCATCACCACCTTGCACGGCACCGACACCGCCCTGGTGGGCCAAATGGCCTCCTACAAACCTGTGGTCGAGTACAGCATCGACTTCAGCGATGCCGTCACCGCGGTCAGCAACTTTCTCCGCGAACGAACCTTGGAAGATTTCGATATCCACCAAGACATCCATGTGATCCACAATCCCATCGATACCGCCATCTTTTGCCCGCCCCCAGAGAAATGCAAAAACCGAAAAAAACTCATCGTCCATATCAGCAACTTCCGCCCCGTCAAACGCATTCCCGACGCCATCCGCGTCTTTGATCTGGTCCGCTACCAGGTCGCGGCCGAACTGCTGATGGTCGGCGAAGGCCCGGAACGCGCGGGCGCCGAACGCCTTGCATCCCAACTTGGGCTGGAGAATCAGGTCAAATTCATTGGCTGGCAGCCCGATGTGGAAGAGGTGCTCAAACGCGCCGACCTGCTCATCTCCACCTCCGAATACGAATCCTTCGGGATGTCCATCGCCGAAGCCATGGCCACCGAACTCCCCGTCGTCGCCACCCAGGCGGGCGGCATTCCAGAACTGGTCCTCGACGGTACCACCGGCTACCTCGCCCCTGTCGGCGATGTACAAGCCCTGGCCGAAGCCATCATTAAAATCTTTGCCACGCCCGGCAAGCAAGAAGAATTCGGCCAAGCCGGCTTGCAGCGCATCAAATCCCATTTTCACGTGGATAAAATCACCGACCAATACGAAGCCCTCTACCAGTATGTCAAATCCCAACCCT
>JAVFAP010000567.1:0-3190 GCA_034002445.1 bacterium
CTCCTTTCGTATCTATTTTTACCAATACGGTTTTCCCAGAGCGGAATTTATAAATCCCGCAATATTTTTTATTCCAGCGGCGCCATACGGCCCTCGCCGCACTGGCAAAATCCCATCCCCCACCCTGGGCGGACAAACCTCAAGCCGGGATTCGTTTCTTCCATCCCGGCTCCCGCCCCGCTTCGGGTTTCCCATTCTCTCTATAGTAACGTAGGGCGATCCTAAAACGTTTAACCCAACCGGACTTTTTTTACTCCATCCCCGGCCGGGACTGCCTCTGCGGCTAAAAATAACCGGCAATCCGCCCAAAGAAATTCCGGCACAGACGCTTGGCGATGGCTTCGACCTCCCCCGCGCTCTCCCCATCCTGGCTATCCAGCAACGCCTGCGCGAAAGGCCGCACTGCAGGCTCCAACTCCGGCAGATAAGCGCCAGCCCACGCCGCCACTGCGGCCGTGTCCACCTCCACATGAAACTGCAAGCCAAACACCCGCTCTTCATACGAAAAAGCCTGATGCGGGCAGAGCGGTGAACTCGCCAGCCAAGCGCAGCCCGGCGGGACCGCAAAGGTATCCCCATGCCATTGAAAAACGGGCATCCGATTCGGAATCCCTTCAAACAGCCGGCTCTTCTCCCCTTCCGGCGTCAAATGCACATCCATCCAACCGATCTCCGGGAGTTCGTTCTGGGTCACCGGGCCACCCAAAACATCAGCCACGAGCTGCGCCCCAAGGCATATCCCCAGCATCGGCACTTCACGCTCCAACGCCTGGCGCAGAAACCGCTTTTCCGCCCTCAAGAAGGGATAAGCGTCCTCCTCATAAATATTCATCGGCCCGCCCAACACCACCAGCGCTCCAAAATCGCCCACTTCGTCTGGGACCATTTCCCCGCCATATAAGTCTTGGGTCACATAGGGAATGTTCCGTTCCCACAAAAAATGTTCGAACGTGCCAGGCCCTTCCAGCGTTATATTTTTTAGAAATAAAACGGGTTTTTGTATCATTCGATTCCCCTTTCGTCTGATCTCAATCCACAGTGCGCGGGGAGCCTCTCCCATCGTTCCAGGTCGCGACCCGATCCGGCAGGGACTCTCGCTCCGCTGCAAGAAAAGACCTCAAACCGTCACCCGATCTCGGCCAAAATCTCGCACACCCCGGCAAACGCGTCCTCTGGGGGACGCAAGGACAGATGAAGCGGTCCATCCATTCTCTGCTCCACTCCAATAGTATACTTTCTTTTTTCCTTTTTTCCGGGTTGAATCATAACCAACGGATCCAGCACATGCTCCCCGCAATAAACGGTCTGTTGCAGCGCTGTGCAATAGGGTGCGTGGAAGCGTATTTCCAGTGTGAGGGGGGATAAAGAAGGAAGGGGAATGGTGTAATCGACGGGCTCACCCGCTCTTTCACTCAAGGCAATCATCCATTGGGTTACTGGCTCCGAACCTCGGATCCTCTCCAACGCATAGCCAAAACCCGACTCTCGAAACGTGTCGGTCTCTCCATTGCCACAATCGATGAGAAAATCCCGCAATCCCAATTCCCGCTCGATCCGGCAGCGAATCAAGGCCAGCCCCGCCGCGAGGGATTCTCCTGCCCCCCCCTCCAGCATGGCCAGCCGCCGCTGCACCCAGCCCAATCCCGCCAACGGATGCCGCAAGGCATCCGCACTCCCGGGACTATACCCCCATTCATTCAAAAACCACTGTTCCGTTTCTTCCAAGGTATTCAGCCACGATTGCAGATCGGTCTGCGTCGGCGCCGCTTGCGCCACCGCCAGCGCCCGCTGCCACATTGCCTCCGGTTCCAGCTCGGCATCCGCCAAAAGCGTCGCCAGTTCCGCCTTGGTTTGAGAATCATGCCGAATCCGGCATGCCAAGGCGATCTCACATAAAATCCGGTACTTCAGCAGAAAATAGGCCGGTCGGGCCAAACTCTTACGGCGGGGGGGAACCAGGTTCATCGCCTCTTCAATTTTTGCCAAGGCGCTCTCCGCGCCCGCCTGCGCGAAGGCGGCAGGCTGATGCAATACCGATTCCAAGAGCAGCAGGGCCCCACACACCGCCCCAGCCGATTCCGCCCCAAACCAGTAGTTCCCAAACCGTTCCATGATCTCTTCTTTCGCGGGCTGTGGATCCCAACTGATCTGCGACCACAAAAACCGCTGGAACGCGTCATGCGCCCCACTGCTGACCCCCAACGCCCCATAGGTCAGCGGCGCAAGTTCATAATACCGCCGCGCCAGGGGCTCCGTCAGGAAAAGGGGGAGATCTTCCCCATATACAAAACAGCGCTCCGGCCCCAGGGCAAAAGGCTGCGGAATCCGCACCGCCCGCGATAGCGGCGATAGGGTCACCAGCTGCGTCATCAGCGGCATCTCCCGCATCAACAACGCCTCCCGCCCCACCTCCGGTCCGCTCGTCAACGCCTTGACCACAGGATGGGTCGATTCAACCAGCCAGTCCATCATCCCCGAGAGATCTTCTGGGTGGAACCCGCTGCTGCTTACCCACACCTCGTTGCCATCCTTGAACCCTGGCTTTCCCATCCATCTCTTCAATTCCTCCAAGAACAAAGGCCCCGGCATTCCCGATGCGGCATAAAATGGAAACAGCGCTTCAACACTCGCGAAAAGATAGATCGATCCCACGGGCAGATCGTGCCACCACCCCTCTCCCTGGCTCGCCTCCAGGATGTCCACCGCCCCCTGCGGCAAATACAGCACCACCCGCATCCCCAATTCCTTCGCCCGCTGGCAGATCATCCGCTGTGTTTCCCAATGCGTCTGCCAAGCCTTCTCCATCTCCGCCTTCGCCAGCCATTGCGGCACGGACCGAGTCGGCGAAAGAGTCCAATCCCGGGGCAGGGCGGGGACAATCCCCACCACATTCGTCCCCTGCAACGCCGCTTCCATCAGCCGGATATCCCACTCCTCTTCGGACGACAGAAAATAACTGGGATGACTGGCGGTGTTGGTAAACAAAAAACCCCGCAAGGGGGTCAAGGGTCGCTGCGCGACAGCGGGCTGGCGATAGGATAGGGACTGGGTATAGAACTGGATATTGCGCAGAAACGCCCCCACTCCAAACAAAAGCGACTCTTCCGCCCCACTGAGGATAATCCAATGAACCGTATCCTCAATCACCACCTGCCCCACATGAACATGATCCCGGTAATCGGCAAACGGC
>JAVFAP010000568.1:0-3185 GCA_034002445.1 bacterium
GGCTCTGGCGAGGTAGGTTGATCGATGTACAGGGGCACGGGAACGCTATCCCCTTCCAACTGAAGGTGATGCGCATCGATCGACTGGCTGCCCGAAGCGAAAAACGCGTTTTCCACGACAAATTTAAGTTGGCGGATATTCCCCGGCCACGAATACCGTTTCAGCCGCTCCAAGGCACCGGGGGAAAACGAGGTGGGGGAGGTGTTTTGTTCTTGGCACAATTCGTTCAAAAAATGCTGGGCGATCGTGGGGATATCGGAGGCATGTTCCCGCAGAGGCGGGACACTGATCCGGATCGCCGAGATGCGGTAGTACAAATCTTGCCGAAATTTCCCCTCCTTTGTCTCCCGTAACAAATCACGATTGGTTGCACAGAGGATGCGGAAATTGCTTTTGATTTCTTTGGTGGAGCCCACGGGCCGAAAACACTTGGTTTCCAGGCAACGCAGGAGCTTGGGTTGAATTTCTTCCGCGATTTCTCCCACCTCATCCAGGAAGAGTGTTCCTTCATGCGCGGCGTCTAAAAGCCCCTTGCGCTCCAACGCGCCGGTGAATGCCCCCTTGGTGGATCCGAAAAGGGTGGATTCGATCAGCGAATTGGGGGTCGCGGTACAATCCATGATGACAAAAGGTTTGGTTTTCCGTTTACTGTTGAGATGGATCGCTTCTGCAATATACTCTTTGCCCGATCCTGTTTCGCCTTCAATCAAAACCGGGAGCGTCGAATCCGCGGCCCGGACGATCGCTTCATACACCGGTTGCATCGCGATCGATGGCCCGATGACACCAGAATACTCAAAATCGCGGTTGAGTATTTGATTCCGAAAATTTTGCTCGCGCCGTAAAAAACAAATTTCCTCCACCCGCTGAATCTTTTCGATTAGCAAATTCGCGGAAATGGGTTTGGTAATAAAATCCCACGCGCCCGCCTGCATGGCATCAACCGCGCGCTCGATGGTTCCAAACCCCGTGATGATGATGGAAAGGATGTTTGGTGATATTTCCTTGAGATGCCTGACCAGGTCCACCCCGGTGGCATCCGGCAAATTATAATCCAACAGGGCGATATCAATCGCATTATGCTTTGCCAATTCCTGAGCCGCTGCCATCGTCTCCGCAACCAGGGTTTGATAACCCGAACGCTTACAGATTTGTTCGATGGTTTTCAGCACCATGGGTTCATCATCGACGATGAGGATGGTAATCCCCGCGGCTCGGTTACCGGTATCATTTGCATTCATCTTAATCATACAGTTTTGTCTGAATCCAAGGAGCCCAAGCGAATGATTCTGTAGCTGAATAGGTTACGACTTGGGATCCTGTCCTTGCTCATGCGGCCATGTTGTATCGATCGAGTCACACTCCCCGAGGGGAAATCGACGCAATCAATGAAATGGTTTCTGTCTCTGTAAAAGAATAGCCTCATTATACGAAGAAAGGTATTCACTTGTCCAGAATCGTTGACAAAATAGAACCAGGATTCGTAAAATTTTGAAAATTCTTCTCTTTGGCATTGATATTGCTTTGCTATTTTGCATTGACCTTCGCCGGTTGGAAGGAGAGGAACGGGAGTTTCTTTCTGATCCCGGGGCTTTGGCTTTTTATGGTATCGATCAAGGGGAGAAGAGGACGAAGCAAGATACTGGACAAGGAGTGCATCCCATGGCCCCTTCGGCTATTCCTGCCCGTGTGGTTTTGTTATTCAGCCATGAAGAGAATTTTACACAAGCCTTGCGGGATTATTTTGAACAACACCATCAACTTCATCTCATCGCGGTCCAGCCCAAGGAATTTCGAACGGCCTTGCGATGGCGGATTCCTTTGCTCATTTTGTGGGATCAAGAGCCAGGGCAATCCAATCCAGAGTATGTATTGCAATGGTTGCGGGACCATTTCACGAAAAGGCCCATTATTGCATTGGTCAAGCAGGGGGAGCGGGCTATAATGAGCGGAATGTGTAACAAAGGGATTAATTTTGTTTTGGATCGTTCCAAAGAAGATTTTTTTGATAGCCTCGGGGTTTTTACCACGGCTGTTCTAGCGGATCGAACCGCCATCTATGGATAGAAAATTTTCAATAGAGAGACTACGAAGAAGGAGATGGAGTCATGGCAGAGGACAAAGTCAGAGAAGAGCAAATGAGACAATATGTCAGTTTTGTTTTGGAAGGGGAAGAATACGGAGTCCCCATCCTCAGTGTACAAGAAATCATCCGCTATGAGACAGTGACCCGGGTGCCGCAAAGCGCCAGTTTCATCGAAGGGGTCCTGAATTTACGCGGCCAAGTGATCCCTGTGGTCAATCTGCGCAAGAAATTCGGGCTGGAGCATCGGGACAAAAATAAATCCACCCGGATCATTGTGGTTGAGGTGAGCGGGCGGGTTATTGGCATGATTGTGGATGAAGTCTCAGAAGTCTTGCAGATCCATGCCGAACACATCGCGCCACCCCCGCCGATGGGGACGACGGTCAACTCCGAATTTATCTCGGGGATGGGCAAATTGGATGAAAAACTGATTATCTTGTTGGATATCGACCGGATTCTTACCGAGGAAGAAAAAGCCCAGGTTCAGCAATCCGCGGAATAGCCAGCCTCACGGATACCGCCTCACGAAAATCAGGGTTTCAAAACCATACAAATATCATCAACCAGGATATGCCCCCAGGGCTGGGACGAGTGATCGACAACATGAATCCGCGCCAGTTTCCCCGCCCAGGGGGTCAGATCCCATTCTCTTTGTTGTAAGGCTTCCGAACGAGACCCCGTACTGCGGAGAATGGGTTTGTCTTCGATCTGCAATTCCAAATAGGTTTCGTTCCAGTGGTCTCCCCCTCCTATCCGAAATGACATGACACCGGGAGGGATAAGGAAGGGCGGCGATATGAGCGTGCCCTGGGCCGCGTCGGAGCCTTCGTAATATGTGTTGATGAAATAATTCCCCTCATACCCCGTAACGGGGGTCTGGTTTCCGTATGCCCCGATGGCGGGGGTTTCTCCAAACGCCGTTCCTTCCTTTACCCATCCATCATACGTTCCATCCTCAAAATTCCAATAATACCCAGGGGTTCGTTTGAATTGCACGATATGGTCGAGCCATAGGCCATGCTCCCGGTCCCGGTCGACGGCGAACCAAATGGCTTGCTGGTTTTTCCATACGTCCAAATCCCAGGAATAGGGGGTCCAG
>JAVFAP010000569.1:0-3175 GCA_034002445.1 bacterium
TATGTTCCAGCACCAAGGCTTCGACATCATTATCCGTAATGATCACATCCACATGATCCACATGCACCACAAAGGGCGAGGCGTAGTTTCCATCACGACGCTGGCAGTGGGAGCGGATCCGTTTTTGAATATCGATCGCCTTCCCCACATAGAGAACCTCATCCCGCTCATTTTTCATGAGATAGACACCCGGCTGGCTGGGCAGGAGAGAAATTTGTTCACCCGTAATCATAAGGCACGCCAATTCCATCAAGCGAAATGCACATCCAATTCAAAGTGTAATCCTGTTTTATAAAAAGGAAACACCCTCTTTTAAAATACTTAAAAAAGGAATATATTTATCTAACATTTTTTGATCCTGCCACAAATTTCGAACCGTCTATCACCAATAATTCCGTCCCTCCGCAGTCTTTTCACCTTTATTTTCCTATTGGAATTGCTGCTTGGCTTGTGTAACTGCCTTTACGAGCCATGATTTTTAGTTATCGTACAGAAATTTACGATAAAACCACTGTTGGATATTTTCCTATCCATGCCATCTTAACGGAAATGAGTATTTCATCATGGATCGTAGAACCTTTTTTCTTGGCTCTGCCGCCGGAGTCCTGACCGCGGCGACGGGCTCCTTGGTACTGGCGTATGGATTCAAACAACCCAAGCCCACCCCCAAATCCTCCGAACTACTGACCCCAGAAACAGGAAAGTATTGGCCGTATCATCCGGTGGACATCAACCGCGCCGGGGAACTCGCGTATCATTTGTACGAAGAAGGCAGCTGCATGTATGCCATGTTTGGCAGTATCCTCAAACAACTAGCCGAACAGCACGGCGAACCCTATGCCTCCTTCCCCGATTATATGATGAAGTATGGCGCGTCCGGCATCGGAAGTTATGGCTCGGTTTGCGGCGCTCTGAATGGCGCCGCCGCGGCTGTGGGCCTCTTTGTCCAAAACAAAGCCCACCGCGAGGAACTGATCGAACATTTCTTCACCTGGTATGAAAAAACCGCCCTGCCGATCTATACCCCCACATCATCCACCATCAGCATCCCCACCTCGGTATCCGATTCCGTTCTCTGTCACGCCTCCACATCCAAATGGGTCAAAGCCTCGGGGCTGAGTATCGAGGGCCCCGAACGCGCCGAGCGCTGCAGCCGGCTCACGGCCGATGTGGCCCAAAAAACCGTGGGAATGCTGAACGACTATTTCTCCGGCCAGTACCAAACCTCCACCGAACTCAGCGAGGAAACCTCCACGTGTGTGCAATGCCACGGCGGCAAAGGCAAACTCAGCAACATCAAAGGGAAGATGGAATGCTCGGCCTGCCATGATAAATCCCTGGCTCACACCCTCTTTGCAGATATCCATTACAAATATATGGAATAAGACGGCTTCGCCGTCAAAACGTTTTGCCGCTCGCCTCCGGATACCCCTTTTCCTGGGGGCGAGCCTTTACCATTCGAGCACGGAAGACTCAACGCCCTCTATACCCCTTTATCCACCCATCCTTAATTTTCCTATTTTTCTCCAAAAAGTAACATATCATTTCACTTTTTTAAGAATATCCATGCGATTCAATTAATTCCCCTTGCCTCGCCCCACCTCTCCATGCTTAGATGAGCGCCATCAATGCCACCACCAGAGGATTCACGGTTTCAACAGGTCAGAAAACCGGAGGTGAAATCCCCATCATGAGAGCTCCCACAAAGCCCAGCATATATAAAAGGAAAACTCCAAAAGCCCGCTTCCATCCATATTATTATCCAGCATATTTAACATGAAAAATTCAACAACAAAAGAAATTTTTATAAATCCATAAATTTGAACAGGTTAAAAATACAGAAAGGATGGCACGGTTTCTGCTAATCTAACTCAAAAATCCAAGAAATCTCTATCACTACCCGTTACATATCCAATTTCGTCTCTTGCCCTTGATGATCCACGCCAAACCAATCACACCGGACGTGAGGAAGGCGAAATCAAAGCGAGTCAATCCACAAAAGAATCTCCATCTGGAGAGATCCCTTATTCCATGATTCAGAGAGGTAACCAAATGAATAACGCAGGGAAAGCAAGAAACCGAATCCGCCTGCTTGTGGCGGCCGTCCTCCTGGCGCTGCCCATCGCAGTCGGCCACGCCCAAACGGAACGGGAAAAATGGCTGGAGGAGCAGGTCCAAGCCTTGTTGCAACGGGTGGATCAACTGGAATCCCGCTTGCAGCAAGTGGAAGGACAGCCACAACCCGCTCAACCGGCAGGAGAACTGGCAGACGCCACCGGGACAAGCAAACCCACATCCAATGAACTCACCTGGCAATGGAAAAACGGGCTCTCGGTTTCTTCCGAAGATGGGGCCTATCAATTCAAGGTGGGGGGCCGCATCCATAGTGATTGGTACATGGGCAGCATCGATGACGGTGATTTCCCGGATGGAACCCGCTTCCGCCGCGCCCGAATCAATCTATCCGGCCGCATTTACGAGGATATCGAGTTCCGAACCGAGTATGATTTTACGGGGGATGGGGGTGGAAACTTCAAGGACGTCTACATGGGCTATACCGGCTGGGAGCCAGCCAGCCTGCGCATCGGGTATATGAAAGAACCCTTTGGGTTAGAACAGCTGACCTCCGCCAACGATATCCCCTTTATGGAACGGGGCCTCACCAGTTCCCTGCTCTCCACACGGGAAACCGGCTTAATGATCTTTGATGAAGATGTGTGGGATCAGCGCATAACCTGGGCCGTGGGTGTTTATAAAAATACCAACAATTTCGGGGATGGCGAAGAGGACGACCTGGAAGACGGCAACTGGGATCTGACCGCCCGCCTGACAGGGCTGCCCTGGTATGAAGACGAGGGCCGCAAACTGCTGCACCTGGGCGTGGCTGGCAGCCATCGCGACTGGAGTGATGAACCCATGCGCTTGCGCAGCCGGGGGACTTTCAGCCGCGGCGATTACCTGATCGACACCGCCACCTTCAACGCGGACACCTTCGACCTGCTCGGCGCCGAAGCCGCCCTGGTCTACGGCCCCGCCTCGTTGCAGGCGGAGTATTTCTACGCCGATGTCGATCCCACCTTCGGTGGGTCCCAGTCCATCCATGCCTACTATGTGATGGGATCGTTCTTTCTGACCGGGGTACACCGCCCCTACAAAGCAGGCATTGTCTCCCGCG
>JAVFAP010000570.1:0-3170 GCA_034002445.1 bacterium
CCCAACAGAGACTCCCGCGCAGCTGATCACCACGGGGGGGACCGGGGTCGGACCCCGGGATTGTACACCGGAAGTCGTTTTGGCGATGGCGGATAAAACCATCCCCGGCATCATGGAATGGATCCGGCTGAAATACGGGGCAACCTTCCCCAACGCCCTTTTGAGCCGCTCGGTCGCGGTGGTTATGGGATCCACGCTGGTTTTCACCTTGCCCGGCAGTCAAAAAGCGGTCCATGAATATATGGAAGAACTGGAAAAAGTTTTCGAACACCTGGTCTTTTTGTTACAGGGGATTGAAATGCATTAAGAGTTCAGGGTAAGATGCATCTACGGGCTGCAGTTGAAAAACACCTTCTTCGCCTCACAGCAAAGGCCGCACGTTCCATTTTCACTCAATACTACAGCGTCTTGAACCCGGCGGGAGAGAATGCGCCGGGTTGAGATCGATGGGGCATTATGTTGAAAACAGAACTTTCTGTTGGTGTGATCATTCTCGCCGCGGGCGAATCCCGCCGAATGGGGATACCCAAGCCTCTGCTGCAATGGGAAGAAAAAACGTTTTTGGAGATCGTCCTCGCTTCACCGTTTTTATCGAGGCGTAATGTGCATCCAATCCTGATTTTGGGCTATAAAGCGAAGCAGATCTGCGAAAAAGTGCGCATCCCCATTCCCTGGGAACTGAACCGGCGTTTTATCGAAGGGCGGATGTCCAGTATCCAATGTGGGCTGACCTTTTTACCGGATTTGATTCAAGGAGTGTTTATCTGGCCCATTGATTGCCCTTTGGTTCCCCAATCCGTCTTTGCGGCGTTGCTTGAAGCCTTTCACGGTCCTGACGCCATTTGCATTCCCCGGTGTGGCCCGCGCAAGGGGCATCCACCCTTGCTGGGTTCGGCTTTTTTCCCCGAAATCCAGCAAATGCAGCCCAATCAATCCCTGCGGGATCTGTACACTTTTCATGCCGACCAGATCAAAACTATCCCGGTAGAATCCGAGCGGATTTTAGATAACATCAACACCCCCGAAGACTTTCTCACCTGGCAGAAGCGGGTGGGGGGGATACTGCCCTACTAGGTGAATTGTGCGCGACTTCTATCAACATGTTCTGGAATGGCTGGAGCAGGGCCAACGGGTTGCCATCGCCTTGATTGTGCAAAGCAAAGGGTCCACCCCGCGTAAGCCCGGCACCCGCATGGCGGTCTTTGCCGATGCACACATCGAGGGGAGCATCGGGGGCGGGGTGTTGGAACAGCGGGTGATCGAAGAGGCCCTCCGCGTGTTGGCGTCTAGCGAATCCCGCCTGATTCACTATGATCTGAAAGAAGAAACCCCGGACAGCATTGGCGCCATCTGCGGTGGAGAGGTGTGGGTTTATATCGAGCCTCTGGTTTCTTCCCCCCGTTTGTTGATTCTCGGAGGCGGGCATGTGGGGCGGGTCCTCGCACGCATGGCCGTGGAACTGGAACTGCGGGTGGTCGTGTATGATGACCGGCCGGAGGTGATGGAACCGGGGTTGTTTCCACCTTCCATCACGTTGCGCCATGGATCCTTCGAGCAGGCGATGGCGGTTCTCCAACCCCAAGCGCGGGATTGGATTGCCATCATGACCTACAATCATCAGCATGATTATGATCTGCTTTGCGCTGCCCTCTCCACCCCAGCCCGCTATATCGGCGTGGTCGCCAGCCGCAAAAAAATGGCGGAATTCCGCGAGCGGCTCATCGACCGCGGCTTCCCCATGGAACGGATCGAACAAATTCATGGCCCCATCGGTCTCAAGATCGGTGGCAATCATCCCGCGGAAATCGCCATCAGCATCTTGGCCGAAATCATTCAAGAAAAATATCAGAAAGACGCCTCTTCCTCTACTTGATGGATTCCGGTAAGCGGTTTTCGATCTGGGCGAGTTCTTCCAGGGTGTTGAATCCCATCACGTCATAATCATTGGGTGTTTTGGAACACGAGACCCGGAAGGCGCCGGTGTGGTGGTTGTTGACCAGGTAGTACACTGCGTCCGTCAGGTATAGTTCTCCCTGGGCGTTGTTGGAGACGATTTGCTCCAACGAATGGTACAACGCCTGGCTTTTGAACAGATAGAGCGAGACATTCACCAACCCGCATTGCTCTTCCACTTCCCTCGCCTGGAGGCGAAGGGAGTCGTGGACCGCGATCAACGGATCGCTCTCCTTCAGCAAGAGTTTCCCTTCGGCTTTACGGATCGTTTCTGTTGAATGCAGTCGCTCCCAGAACGCTTCCCCCAATAATTTCTTCAATTTGCTTTCCCGGTCCCAGCACTGCAGGGCATGCTGAAGGAACGCCGGGCAGGGAATCGGGTCTTCCGGCCAGTTCAGAAAATCCTGAATCAATTGTTTTTGCACAATATCCGGTTTTTCCACAATGGCACGGACATGATTCTGGTTGTCCATCACGATGCGGCCCGCGTCCGGCCAGGCCTCTTTGGCGGCCGTGGTGAGGGTGAGGTCCAATTGCTGGTCCCGGTGCGATTGGAGCAACTGCTCCAGCCCGGCTGGGGTGATGTACTTATCCCCCATGGTGACTAAAATATCACCTTCATACTGCTGATACTCCAGCCAGCGGGATGCCAGGCGGGCGGCGTGGCCCGTCCCCAATTGCCGGTGCTGGTACAAAAAGACGATATTCAGATCGACCCCTTGCACTGCCTGGATCACATCCTTATACCCCACCCCGACGATCAGGAGGATATTGCGAAACCCGAAGTCCTTGTAAATCGCAAGAGAACGCAGCAGCGCCGGCTGGCCGTGGATGGGCGCGAGGGCCTTTTGCTTGATGCCTTCCCCCATCCGGGAGCCTTTTCCCCCTGCCAGGATCACTGCGGTGGGTGCCTGGGGATCCAGAGGCGCGCTGAGCGCCAACAGGGTTTGAAAAATGGCCCAGACATCCTTCGTCTCCTCACTCGCCTCCGGCAGAGCCTCCAAAGCGAGAGGAGCGGATAGGGGAACGTCATCCAGAATCGATCGATGATAAAGCCGTTGAAATAAGTCGTGCATTCGGTCTCGATCCTTCAAAAATAAAATATCGCGGATTGAAAGATGACCCAGTATACCCAAAACCGGGCTAAATTTTAGGTTTACTCCGCAATTCCACGAATACACACCCCTCCGCCTCCTTCCTCCCTCTATGGTATAGTG